>JABUEW010000079.1 GCA_013314855.1 Bacillota bacterium
ATTTTATCATTTCTATATCTTCAGGACTAAATGTCCTACCTGAAAATGTTCTATTAGTATTGTTCATGACTTGATTACCTACCTCCCCCAAGTCTACTATACAATACTAATCTTGTACGTGTCCAACTCGGTTTTGCGAAAATATTTTTTTGCTACTCTCTATAACTCTTGTTTTCTCTTTCTTTTAAATTCGTGCTTCATCTCTGAGGTATTAGGGGGCGCATTTTATTTTTTTATGAAGAAAATGCTTCCGGTAACTAAATGCTCCAAGTCTTAAGAGCCTGTAAATTCACTTCGGGACAAAAATGTTACTTCCAGCATTTTCTTCAAAATTTGAAAATGCGCCCTATTAGGGTCAGCAATCTTGAAAAAATTAGTTATCTGGTTTAAAATGTTAATAGTAAAAATACTGGCATATGTTAATTAATAAAAAATACTTGAAATATTTTGTGTTTGGAGGTGTGAAGTGAAAAATGACTGGAAAAAATATAAAATTTCTCAGGTTAATGGTTTTAGTTATCCTTCTTGTGTTTACTGCTGTTTATTTCACAGGTTGCAAGGCGGCTGACGGCTCTAAAGCCGGAAAAACAGATGACAGCGGCAAAATTTCTGTATGTACCAGTTTTTATATTATGTACGACTTTGCCGGTAAAATCGGAGGAGACAAAGTAATTGTAAAAAACCTGTTGCCTGCAGGAGCAGACCCCCATACCTGGGAACCATCTCCAAAGGATATTGTAAATATACAAAATGCTGATGTATTAATATATAACGGTGCCGGAATGGAAGGATGGATAGATAAAGTATTGGGATCTATAAAGAATAAGGATATCGTTACAGTAGAAGCTTCTAAAAATGTAAAACTGCTTGAAGTAAGACTCGATACGGCAAGTGCAGGCGGAAAGGACGAAGGACATGGAGATGCACATATTTATGACCCCCATGTATGGCTTGACCCTGCAAGAGCAAAGGTTCAAATGAGGGCAATTGCAGATGCTTTTATTGAAGTTGACCCGGTAAACAGGAGTTATTATGAAAAAAACTATGAGTACTATTCAAAGGAATTAGATAAACTTGATGATGAATATAGAAAAGCTGCAGCCGGGTTCAGGAAGAAAGACATAGTGGTTTCACATGCAGCATTTGGGTATCTATGTGATGCATATGGTTTGAACCAAATTGCCATTTCGGGTTTGGACGCTGAGTCCGAGCCGACAAGTGCCCGTATGGTAGATGTAGCAAAGTTTGCAAAAGAAAACCGGGTGACAATAATATTCTTTGACAAGATGGTTAATCCAAGAGTTGCAGAATCAATTGCAAAATCTGCCGGGGCAGAGGTTGAGGTGTTAAATCCAATTGCAAGTTTAAGCTCTGAAGACATTAAGGCAGGAAAAGATTATTTTTCTGTTATGAGGGAAAACCTGGAAGTATTGAAGAAGGCATTGAATTAGTTAATTTATAATTTAGTATAGTTTTGAGAATATAGTTTTGGGCGGTAATCATATGGAAAAAGCTATTGAAGTAAAAAATTTAAACTTTGGTTATAATGGAAACAGGATACTTGAGAATGTAAATTTTTCCGTAAATAAGGGTGATTATTTAGGGATAGTTGGGCCTAACGGTTCGGGGAAAAGTACCTTGATAAAGCTTATGTTAAATATTATTTCTCCAATAAAGGGAGAGATTAAACTATTAGGGCATAATGTGAAGAATTTCCCTAATTGGAGCAAAGTAGGTTATATTTCCCAAAAAGCAAACGCTGTTAACATTAATTTCCCTGCAACAGTTGAAGAGATATTGAAAGCAAATATATATAGGAAACAAGGCATAACGCCTGCATACAGGGCACAATTAAAAGAACGAATATATCATGCCCTGGAAATTGTAGGCATGGAAAACCATGGGAAAGAGCTAATAGGCAACCTTTCAGGGGGACAGCAACAGAGGGTGTTTATTGCCAGGATGCTTGTAAATAATCCGGAAATCATGTTCTTGGACGAACCCACATCAGGAATTGATGCGAAGTCAGAGGAGGCGGTATACTGCCTCCTTGCAAGATTAAATAGCGAAATGGGAATCACTGTTGTAATGGTAACCCATGATATTGGGGCAATAACTGTACATGCAAACAAAATAGCTCTTACAGGGAATAAAAATGTTACTATATTAAATTCCGGGGAAGAAATAAACGAAAATTTAATAAGTGATTTATATGGTTACAGGGTAAATTTCCAGATGCGAAGACGTGAATGCAGTAGTTGCTGTTACAGGATTTCAGGAAAGGATGAAAATTAACATGTTTGAACTGTTCCAGTATGAATTTATGAGAAATGCCTTTATTGTAGGAATTTTATTATCCGTTATTGTGCCCTGTATAGGCGTGGTTATAGTTTTAAAAAGGCTTTCCTTGATGGGTGACACACTTTCCCATATTTCTCTTGCGGGTGTTGCAGCCGGGCTTGTTGCAGGTATAAATCCGGTAGTTGGAGCTGTGACTTTTTCTGTGCTGGCTACATTCGGCATAGAAAAAATACGTAAATCATTTTCCCAGTATGCTGAAATCTCCCTGGCAATAATGATGGCTGCAGGAATTGGGACTGCAGGAATATTATCGGGATTTGTCAAAAGCAGCTCCAGTTTTACGGGTTTCCTTTTTGGAAGTATAGTGGCAGTAAGCAGGCTCGAGTTAATTATTGTAGTGATATTAAGTGTTATAGTATTATTCACTTTTTTCTTTCTTTATAGGGAGCTTTTTTATATTACTTTTGATGAAGAAACGGCAAAACTTGCCGGTATACGGGTAAATAAAGTCAACTTTATATTTATGCTTATTACAGCTGTTACAATATCAATTTCCGCCAGGGCTGTGGGTGCCTTAATAATTTCTTCTCTCATGGTTGTTCCCGTGGCAATAGCTATCCAGGTAGCAAAGAGCTATAAGCAGACGATTATATATTCAGCGATATTTGGACTGGTTTCAACGGTTCTGGGCTTGTTTATCTCATATTATGCCGACTTCAAACCCGGAGCCACTATTGTGCTGGTTGGAGTTGTCTTGTTATTGGCAGTTATGCTGGTTAAGAAGGTAATTGGCATTATAAAAGCATAATTACATGATTTGGCGTTTAATACATTTTATCCTTGTGGAAAATAAAGTTTATGTGTTAGCACTCTCGACGGAAGAGTGCTAAATTATTCTTGACAGTCTATACCTAAAAATATAAAATAGATAACTAGGGATAAAAGAAAAAGGGAGGTATTCTGATAATGGCTCGTGAAGTAGGGAATTTGTCAATACACACAGAAAATATTTTACCAATAATTAAAAAGTGGCTTTATTCAGATAAAGATATATTTGTACGGGAAATGGTATCAAATTCAAGTGATGCCATAAATAAATTCAAGAGATTGGTTTCCATCGGGGAAGCCCGGATGGAAGAGGATGAGAAGTTCCATATAAAAGTCATTGTAAATAAAGATAATAAAACAGTTCAGTTTATTGATAATGGCATTGGAATGACTGACGAAGAAGTAAAGAAGTACATTAACCAGATTGCATTTTCCGGTGCAACGGATTTTATAGAAAAATATAAAGACAAAATGGATGAAGGAAGCCAAATTATCGGCCATTTTGGATTGGGTTTCTATTCAGCCTTTATGGTTGCTGAAAAAGTGCAAATAGACACGTTATCTTACCTTGAGGGCGCAAAACCTGTAAAATGGGTAAGTTCAGGCGATGCCCAATATGAAATGGATGAATCGGACAGGAATACCCGCGGAACAACTGTTACCCTGTATATATCAGAGGATGGGGAAGAGTTCCTTGACGAATTTAAAATGCGGGAAATTCTTTTAAAGTACTGTGCTTTTATGCCGTATGAGATTTATTTTGAAAATGCTTCCTCAGAATCGAAAAAACAAAAAGATAAAGAGAGCATTAAGGATGAAGAACCAAAACCGATAAATGATACAAATCCTCTATGGCTGAAAAAGCCTGCGGATTGTACAGAGGAAGAATATAAAGAGTTTTATAAAAAGGTCTTTCATGATTTTAGTGATCCTTTATTCTGGATACATTTGAATATGGACTATCCTTTTAATTTAAAAGGGATACTTTATTTCCCAAAACTTAAGAATCAGTTTGATCCTTTGGAAGGGAAAATCAAGCTTTATTACAACCAGGTATTTGTCGCAGACAACATAAAAGAAGTTATCCCTGAGTTTTTAATGCTTTTAAAAGGAACTATAGATTGTCCCGATTTACCCCTTAACGTTTCAAGGAGTTTCCTTCAGAATGATGGCTATGTTAAAAAAATATCAACCCATATTACCAGAAAAGTAGCGGACAAGTTAATATCCATTTTTGAAAATGAAAGGGAGAATTATAATAAATACTGGGATGACATTAATCCGTTTATAAAATTTGGATGTATAAAAGAACCTAAATTTTTTGAACGGGTAAAAGAGATTGTTATTTATAAAACAACGAGGGGAGATTATATAACATTAAAGGATTACCTTGAACGCAATAAGTCAAAGCATGAGAATAAGGTTTTCTATGTAACTGATGAAAAACAGCAAGCACAGTATGTAAAAATGTTTAATGAACATGATATGGAGGCAGTTATACTTGATAACCTTATTGATAACCACTTTATACAATTCCTTGAAATGAATGAAAAGGGTGTGACATTTAGCAGAGTAGACTCCGATATTTCGGAAAGCATGAAAGATAAAGATTCTGAAGGAGAGAGCGCAGAGGACTTAAAAAAGGCACAGGAAGCGCTGGAGAGCTTATTTAAAGAGGCTATAGGAGATGAAAAATTAAACGTAAAGGTAGAAAGCCTTAAAGCTTTAAATATACCTGGAATAATACTTCTCTCTGAACATTCAAGAAGAATGCAGGATTTAAGCAGGTTCTTTGGCGGGAAAGATATGAGTAGTATGTTCCCCAAAGAAGAGACGCTGGTGCTTAATAGAAATAACAACCTGATTAAAGTCATACTTAACTTGAAAGATAAGGAAGACAGAAAAGATGATGTGCTTATGATTTGCCAGCAAATCTATGATTTGGCAATGATGGGGCATAAACAACTTGAACCTGGTAATATGACGAAATTTATAGAGCGAAGCAACATGATTTTGGAAAGAATAGCAGAAAAAATGATTTAATTTAAGGATGATTTATTCATCCAGTACAATCAAGAAATTAGGAAGGAGCATTTTGATGGCTTATAAACTTATGGCTGTTGATATAGACGGCACACTGCTGGACAGTAAAGGGAACCTTACTGAAGAAACTGAAAAGGCAATAAGACTTGGAGTAGAAAAAGGTTTAATATTTACAATTTCAACAGGTAGGCCTGTACAGGGAGTGCAGGCCTTTATTGACAAGCTGGATCTGGATCTCCCTGTTATTACATATAACGGTGCAATGGTTATTATGGGGAAATCTAAAGAAGTATTGTACCAGTGTACCATGGACCCAAAAGATGCCAGGGAAGTAATTGATTTAGGTGAGAAATACGGTACAAGTATAATGGTGTGGGCTGACAATAAATTGTTTGCAAATAGATTAAATGAAAGGGCATATGAATACAGTAAGATATCCGGCGTTATGCCCGTTTTAATGGAGGATGTGGAAGAGACTATTTCACAGGGTGTATTAAAAATACTCTGGTATGACGAAGTGGAAACAATAAAAAAGTATCAAAAAGATATTGGTAAATATATAAGTCGCAATATAAATTATCACACCTCGCAGCCATATTTTCTGGAATTTGTTGATAAAAATGCATCAAAAGCAAAGGCAATGGAAAAGATAGGGGAGTATTTTGGAATTGACAGAAGCGAGATGATAGCGGTAGGAGACGGATTTAACGACCTGTCAATGATAGAATATGCAGGCCTTGGCGTTGCCATGGGGAATGCGAGCAATGAAATTAAGGAGAGAGCGGATTACGTAACCCTGACAAATGATGAAAACGGGTTGGCCCATGTGATTTATAAATTTGTGTTGGATACTGTATAAAAAATTGAAAATTATAAACATTTTATTACCTGAATGGGGGGAAAATATTCGGCTAGCAAGCTGTTAGCCTATACTCAGAATCGCCATGGATGGCGATACTTATTAATCTACTTAATCTACTGTTTAAATCCTAATAATAATTTTAAATGCTCTTCTACTGCTTCTAATACGTTAAAATCCACTTCTCCGAGTTTTTTTATCAATCTCTGTGAAGATACGGCACGTATATCTTCTGTTTTAATATAGCTTCTACATTTCAGGAACTCATAATCAATCATTATATGCGACGGTATACCTTTAGCTTTGCTGGTGATAGGCAATACTATAACCATTTCAGCTAAACTATGATTGAACAGATTATCCGACACAATTAATGCAGGACGTATTCCAGCTTGTTCATGTCCTATAACAGGGTTTAAATCAATTAACCAAATCTCACCTCTATTTGCCTTCATATTCAGTCTCCAATCCATCCGATAAGGTAATATCCCATAATTCTCTTTCCTTCTTTTCTTCATCCCAGGCCTTTGGATCTGATTTCAACTTTGCATAAGCATTATTCATCTCTTCAAAAAATCTTCTTTTTTTATATTCATTAACTGCATTTTCAACTATATCCTGCATGTTTTCATTCGTCTGCTTTGCCAAATACTTTATAGCATTGTAAACATCCCTGCTTACTCTAATAGTGGTTGTATCTTTCATATATATCACTCTCCTGTAGATTGTATTATCTACCTATTAGTATACACAATGACTTATTAGTTAGTCAATGCTTTTTAAGCTTCTCCGGAATATAAGGCGTAATAAATGACTTTAGTCATGCAATAAAGGTGACCTTTTGTACTTAACGTGGAGGGGGAGGGGGAGGTGGAGGGGGAGGGTTACCTTTACCTTATACTTGTATTGTGAATCACTGCCTATAATGTGGAAGTGCCTACACAATATGCCTACAATATAGTCTGAAGTCAGCGGCTTCGCGGCCGGATAACCTTATTCCTCATCTGTTTCCGTAGAATTGCCGCCTTTTTTCCCGAACATTTTTTTCATTACCTTAAGCTTAATATAGCCTAATACTATTACGCCTATGGCAATTAATACCCACCAATACCATTCCATTGTTCAAAACCTCCTTTCATGCTATCATTTTTTAAGATAGATAAGCTCATTAGCTCTTTTATCTCTCAGGTTATCTCTCCGGTGCCCCGGGCTTTTACCTCAATATTAGCCTTCTTCTTAAAACCCGGATTAAAACAAGCAGTAATATGGAGCTTAAAACCAGTGTAAGTCCTGATGAAAACCAGAAGCCAAAATCATTTGTCGACGCAATATTAAACACGTTTTTAAAGGCCTGGAACTGCCAGTAATTAGGCAGAATATAGAATAAAACCCGCAATTTATCCGGAGCAAAGAGTGACAGGAAGGGTAAGCCAACATAAACAGGCATGGCAATTTTAAGAACTGCTATTGCGGTAATCTGGTTGCTTGCAAATCCGCCAACTGCAAGGCATATTGATGTCGTTAACGCCCCGGATAGGAACAGTGCTGCTACAAGCTTAAAGTAATTAATAGAAAAGCCTGATAGTATTAGAGCACTTGTAATAGCAACCACGATGCTTATTATTACTGCAAGCAATCCCCTTGCAAAGACATATTCCCATGTTTTAACAGGCGATACCGAAACAGCCCTGATTGAATTGGTATCTTTTTCTTCTACAATATTGAATCCTTCAATAGTGCCGCCGATAAATATTGTCATCATTACGACACACATGGCCAGTATTTCGGATAAAGTTGAATTTGTTTTATCAAGGCTACTGTGATTAAAACCAATAATATCTACACCGTAAATTGCGCTTTCAAATGCAGCTTTATAAGTTTCAACGAGGTGAGAGGGTTCATTCCCTTCAAAAAGGATAACCGGTTTACCATCCTCAATGTAAATCCCCGGGACATGGTCATTGCCTTCAACCCGCTCTATTATTCTGTTGACTCCTTTATTTAATTCCACGTCCCCATACATTTCAATCCTGGCTATAAGATTGGCATCAAGGTTTTCGTCAACGATAAATTTAAGTTTTGCCTCTTCAACAGAGGGTATTATAAACTTAAGAATTAATGATATAATCAATGGAGCGGCAAGTGTATAAGCAAGAATATTATCTCGCAGGGCAGATGTTATATCTTTAAATACTATGCACTTAATCCTATTAATTATACTCGTTCTTGTTTTCATTACCTTCCCTCCTTCATGAGCTTTTTATGAACCAGGATATGGCATACCATATAGAATGCAATGTTTAAAATAACCAGGTATGCGAAAAAGCTTCCCAGGGGTTTTCCCGTAGGAAAAAGAATTTCATTCATGCCTGAAATTACCGGATATGACAGTATCCATTTAATATACTCCGGAGCAAAAGCAGGCATTAAACTTGATAATATGGGAAGCATATTTAATACAAGCACCAAAACTCCAGGGAACAACCATTTAGACAGACTGTTGTAAAAAACGGCTACAATAAATCCCAAAAAAGTATATAGAGCAGTGCCGAGGATTACTACGGCTGCAAATTTAAGGTAGTTAGCCGGGAACCCTATCGTTGTAATTACAAAGAACGTACCGTAAATCAGGCCAAGAACTACAAAGACCAGTGTTTTTGACAATATATATAGTGAAGTGCCTCCCGGACTTATCCTATAGGCCTTTATGCTCCCTTCGCTCTTTTCCTGGTAGATAAACACTGCTACAAGCATGAAACCCAGGATTAATACTTCAAATACAAGAATGCCGGGTACGGAAAAGAGCTTTAAAGAAACGGGTTCCGATTGTTCCCTAATAAACTCAAGTTTATAGTTCTGTGCTCTGTCAAGGCCGGATATGCCGGCAATCATATTTTCCAGGGACGCTTTAACAACGTTGGCATTTTCCTCTTTTAAAGGAGTTTGTGTAATCACGGTAAAATGAGGATTTTGAATGTTCCCTTCAAAAATTATACCGATGCTGTTCCTGTTTTCCTTAACTGCCTTCTCCAATTCCTCTTCACTGTTTAAAAATATACTCCCTTCGTTTTCGTTAGTCTCTTTATTGTATCCATTGTTATCATCCTTATTATCTTCATTATTGCCATTATTGCCGGGAGTACCGGTTATATTTTCGATGATGGTTTTGAGCATGGCATTTTCACTCTTGTCATAAAAGTATATTACTTCATCATCTTCCAAATTATCAGGTATTAAAAACTTCACGGTTACTGCCATTAGCACTATCATAATTATTACAAGCCACATCATTGAGTTTCGCAATGCTATGGAAAAATCCTGCATAAATAAGCTATACAGCTTTTTCATTGCTATGCCAGCCCCCTTCCCGTAAGCTTGATAAATATTTCCTCAAGGCTAGCTTCTCTTGAATGGATTGTCTGTATGTTTTTTGTGTTGAGTATGGTGTTGAGACGACTTTTGTCTTCCTGGTTTTCCAAAAACAGGATTTCACTTTTTAGCTTATCATCCTCAAGATATTCAACCTTTACAGATTTTTCCCCGTATTTTAGCTTTAAATTCCTGGGGGAATCCATTGCAACAATTTCACCTTCATTTATAAAGGCCACCTTGTCACATAGTTCGTCTGCAACAAACATGTTGTGGGTGGTCAGGAAAATGGTGCAGCCCTTTTTCTTCTGATCTTTGATTATTTCCTTAATTAAAATGGACGTATTGGGATCAAGGCCTGCAAGGGGCTCATCCAGAAATAGGGTTTCTGGATTGTTTATTAACGCCCTGGCAAAAACAAGCCTCTGTTTCATGCCCTTGGAATATGCCCCGGTTTTTTTGTGAGCTGCATCTGCCAAGTTTACCCGCTGCAGAAGTTTCATGGGGTCTTGCACGGGGACATCGAAGAGACCTGCAAAATACTTGAGGTTTTCATATCCCGTAAGCTTTGCATAAAGGTTGGGGTGTTCAAAGGATACGCCTATTTTGTTGAAAAATGAAGGTTTAAGTTCCCTTATAGACACTCCGTCATATTCAATTTCTCTTTTTGCAGCTTAAGGAGGCCCGTCATAATATTTTGCACCGTGCTTTTGCCTGCACCGTTGGGACCTAAAAACCCGAAAATCTCTCCATTGTCAATATGAAAAGATACATCTTTTACGGCATAATGTCCCTGGCCGTTGTAATCATGGTAAAGGTTTTTAACAGTAATCATAAAACTTCATCTCCCATCTTAATGGTTTGTTAAACAGGTTTTATTGTAATGATAACTTGCTCAATTAAATTAACAGTCTACTTTTTATTTCCAATTAATTAAAAGTAAAAGCCTATTTTTGCTTTCCCTTGATAGCTGCAATTATTTCTTCCATTTCATTTATATAGTTTTCCAATGCTGTGAGCCCTTCGTGGGTCAGGGATACCAGGGTAAGGGGTTTTCTGCCTTTTATTTTCTTTTGTATTTTGACGTAACCTACTTCTTCAAGGTTTTTAAGCTGTATGGAAAGATTTCCTGCAGTTACATCAAGACTATTTTTTATCTCGTTGAAGGGTATGTGCTTTTCTTTAGCGGAGGCAAGGTAAGTAAGTATTAAGAGCCTGACCCTTTCGTGTATTATTTTATCTATTGAAAACCTGCCTTTTTCCGTATCACCCATCGGAATCCACCTTCTTCTTTGTAAAAAACAGGCTTGCAAAATATGTTAAAATAAACCCTGCCCCAAAAGTTATGATAACGGCTAATAAGGGATTTATTGTATTGGAAAGAAAAAGCGATAAAAAGCCTGTCAGCAGCAACCAGTCCCCGCATACCGGCAATTCGTCAAGATAAAATATGTTCATAAAGGCATTACACAAAAGGCCAAACAAAATTGCCAGTATGGAAGGAATATACTGGGGTATTTCCCTGTACGAAAGAAACACCAGGGATAGTATAATTGCAATGAGAAAAGAAAGCATTACGGGGATTGTCCGGGCAGTATATATTTCATCTATTAAATTGTATAAAGTTGCATCGGATTTAACCTTTCGAACACTTTTCATAATCCTTAGAATCTTCATTGCCCCTATAATCAAGATGAATAAGGAAAGAAAAATGTATAATACCCATTTTAAACCTGCCGGTACAGCATTATATGAGCCATATTTATTAATCGCCAGGTAAAACGCACCTGATATTAGTGTGGCAAAAATCCCTGCAGCAAGCCAGACAGTCCTCATGGCGGATGAAACATATACGTACTTCCAAATACTGTTACTCTTCCTTATAGTATCTTTAATGGTTTTAAGCTCTCTTATAAGTTCTTCAAGCTGATTATTGGGCAAATTGTTTGAACTTGCCATTCTAATAAAACCTCCTTATTAAAATTATAAATAAGTTTATATTATAAACTAATTTATATTATATAGTAGTTTATGATATTTGTAAAGGAGGGAATTTAAATTTTTTATCTTTAATGTGAGTTTGGGATTCAATCCGTAAAATAACAAATTCTAATGAAATTCTAATGTTATGTTAAGGTAGGACTAATTATTATGGTATATTATTACTACATAATAATAAATACCTAATAAATACATAAACAAAATTTTAAATCCGGTGAAACCATAATAAACATATCAATAAATCTCCTTATAGTAGCCGCGATAATATTGAACTGGTTTTTGCTTATAGCGTTAGCAGTCTCCTTTTTAAATTAAAAATACTTGACACCACATATGACACCATTATATAATATATTAGAGAAAGTGATAAGCTTGTCAAAATGGGAAAAGCTATTAAGTAAAATAACCGAGCTGTCAAGGGATGTAAGGTTTGCAGAGCTTAAAAGGATCTTGGAAAGTTACGGTTACGAGGGCAGAAAGCCGGGCAGTGGCAGCAGTCATTGGACTTTCAGAAAGCAGGGAAAACCGCCTGTCACCATCCCCGAGAATGAACCCATAAAGCTTGTGTATGTCAAGCTGGTCAAGGATATTATCGAAAGCGAGGAGGAATGAGCTGTGAAGAATTTGGAATATTACATGGGCTTGAACTATAAGATTGAAATTGTTAAGGACGAAAGGGAAGGTGGGTATTTGTTGTCGATTCCTGAACTCAAAGGCTGTTTGACCTGTGCCGACAATTTGGAAAAGGGGATGGAAATGCTTGAGGATGCAAAAAAACAGTGGCTGATGGCGGCATTGGAAAGCGGATATGAAATACCGGAGCCTAACGCACTGGAGAATTATTCCGGGCAGTTCAAGCTTCGCCTTCCCAAATCCCTCCACAAAGAATTGGCTGAAAAATCAAAGCAGGAAGGTATCAGCATGAACCAATACTGCCTGTACCTTCTTAGTAAAAACAGCAGTTTTCCTGTTGAAAACAGGCAATAAAGCCTGAAAACAAAAATTACTGAAGCGCTCACCATGGTGAGCGCTTTTTTTGCAGAAGATTTCAGGATAAGAAAAATACAGGCGGAAAGCATTCCGGTCAATATGTTTCTGTCATTATATTGGTTATAAATAGAAAATGCGCATCTTTATCGGAATATTATTCCTATTTGGTGGCAAATATGTTAATATATTATCCGGAGGGGATGGTATATATGACTCAATTTGAACTTATTGGAAGTGTCGTAAAACTCAAAAAATTTGCCCCTGTAGTTGATCTTCAGTGGGCGGAATCACTGGGGGACAAAGGCAACCTGAACCTGATCGACAGCTATATCGTCACTGATGAACTGGCCGGGCATTTTGAGAAGGTATTTGAAAGCTTCACACTGAAAAGGCATGAAAGGAAAGCCCTCAGGGAAGGTAATATACTTGATGCTGAAATACACCCGAGAGCATACATATTGAGGGGCCAGTACGGTACCGGCAAATCCTATTTTCTGCTTATGGTGAGTGCTCTTCTGGAATCCCTGGGAAATGATGAGCTTTTTAATGAGTTGTATAACAAATTTAGTGTGTTTGATGGGATACGGTTTCATATGGACAGTTTGAAGCAGAGCGGCGCAAAATATATGGTTGTTCGAATTGACGGTGTAAAGAATGCAGACATGCACTTTAACGAACTTGTTCAGAAAAGAGTCGTTTCCAGAATACAAGAGGCTCTTGGAGAAACAGATTTTTATGATAGCTATGGTATTGCTGTACGCAAACTGGAAGAGTATAAGAAAGACCCCATATTTTCAAAATTGCTTGAAGATGCTCTTGTGAGCAGATCAATGTCATACGATTCCCTTATTGAGAGTTTGAAGGCTTCAAAAAGGCAAGGCATTAAAAAATACCGGGAGATCATTGAGTCCATCACCAGACATAAGATAGATGAGGGCTTTGATTCACTGGAAGAGTTCCTGCGCTCAGCGTCTTCGTATATAAAAGGCAAGGATTATAAGGGCATAGTGATTCTTTTTGACGAGTTTTCTGCCTACATAAGCGCTTCCATCGAGGATGGGAGGATAACCACGGACCTTGCTGCGATACAGTCTCTGGCACAGCTTACGGTTCCAAGGGAGGGACAGGACTTGTTTTTTATCTGTTCCATGCATATAGATATAGGCAGGGTGTTGGGTAATGTAATGAACACGGCCGAAGAAATTCAAAAGGTAAGGGGAAGGTTTTCCGAAATGACATTGAGCTTTAATAACAGCGCAAACCTTGTAGAGAATATTCTTGTAGTAGATAAGGGTAAATTTGCCGCTCTACAGGGAAAATACCGCGAATATTTCGGAGCGCTTCCCATCCGGTATCCCAATATGGCGAAAGTCTACCCAATCCATCCCCATACGGTGAACAGCATTATCAGCGTTTCGAGCAAGTTTGCCCAGAATGAAAGGACCATCTTTTCATTTTTTGCCGAGACGGTGAACAGAAAACTCAGGGAGCCGGTGATTAAAGATGGACGGCTTAACCTGATTACAACAGGGGATATTTATAACTATTTTATAGATACTATATCTGAACGCAACGCAATTCTTAAGGACAGCGCACTCCGTTGTATGTCCTTTTGCAGGACCGAGTTGGAGAAAGACGTAATAAAAGCTCTTGTTATAGCTCATGTATCAGCCGGAGAAGATTCCGACTCAAGGCTTTCCTCAAAAGACATAGCCTTTATATTGGGCGTAGACGACATAAGACAGATCGATACTTTTCTTAAGGAAATGAGCGCCAATCCGGTATCCAATATTGTTTTTTACGAAAAAGAATACCGTTTTGAGTTTATTGCAACAGGGAACACAGTGGCCGATCTTTCAGCGGTTTTGGAAAGGGATGCATTGCAAATTGAGCCATATGGCGCCCTTTTGAGCTTACTGGAGGAATATAGTTCTGCTGTCTGTATACGAAAAACATATAACATTAATCCCTCCCGGGATTTGCTGCCTGTGAGGAAAGACCTTAGGGGTATTATATACAGACCTGCGGATCTTTTAAAGGCTATCAACCAGGAAATATCTAATATTGATAAGGATGGTAAACTTTTGTTTGTTATACCCGATTTTAATGATAAGATTGGAAAGGATTTTGTAGAATCGGTGAAAGCAATGCTTGCCAAAGCTCCTGCAAATATTTGCGTGGCCGTACCCAAAAGTTTCCCATATAATTTTGAAAAAGATCTCAGGTTTTTTACTGCTGCCAAGAATATGGAGAAATCAGGCAGTATTGATGAAAACGGCAGAAAAACTTTGAAGAAAATATTGCAACCCATAGAGAAAATAGTGGATTATGAAATAAAGAAATTCGGAAATACATTTAATTTTACCTTTATCTTCAATGATAGTATTGTTGAAGAAAACTTCTCAACTCTTGAGGAGCTGTACAAATTCCTGTTGAAAAGACATTACAGCAAGTTCCCAAGAGTTGATGCCGAGGCCATTCGAGGCAAGAATTCCATTCACATGCTGGTAGAGAATTTTTTCATGTTTGGTGAAAAAACAAATATACCTGTAAACTATTCTTCTGAGTTGGACAAGCTTATAATGGAAGTGCTACGTCCTCTTGATATGGTTAAGGTTGAACGGAGTGGATCGGGATATTCTGCAAGGCTTAAGATACCCGAAGAGGAGAATAACCCGGAATCTTTTGAAATATGGAATATTGTAAACGATACTTCAAGACCGGTAAAGGAAGTCTTTACCCTGCTTGAGAAAGCTCCTTACGGTCTGCCCGATTACATGACCGAGCTTTACATTGCTGCGGCAGTAGCAGCTAACCAGCTGGCTATAACATATAGAGGACAGGCCATGCAGCTTAACAAAATGAGCATAGCACTTATAAATTCGGCAGGATATGCTCTGGAAAAAGTAAGAACTGCACCACTGGAATTAAAAGCTGATGTAAAAAAAGTGTGGACTGTTTTTTGCAGGATTAACGGACGATGCGCTGCCAGGAATTTTGAACCTGAGGTGCCACAAAGTGATGAAGCTGTACATTCATTGATAGCTGCAGATATCTCTGATGTGAAGATTATACTGGAAGGCCTGGAGGGACGTTTGGAAAATTCCGGTGTAAAGAATAATACGCTCCTTGAGTTGATGAAAGCGCTCTTTGACCTTAGAACCGTGAAAAATCCTGTAGACTACATGGAAGCATTTACACAGCTGCCACGGAAGGTGTGTGGAATAAATAATGATTCTGCAGCATTTGAGTGCTTTGACGGGTTTTTTGTATTCCTGGCAGAGCTGAGCACCTGCCTTGATTCCATAAGGCGAATAGATACGAATCTAAGTAATATGAGAAATCTGGAGAGTATTCAGGAAGGCTATGAAGAGTTAAAAACAGCTTATTATGAGAATGCAGGTGATATTGAAGAACTGAAAACAACTCATTTTGAGTTCACAGGCGATATTAACGAGCTGAAAACAGCTTATTTTGAAATTACAGGCGATTTTGATATGCTTAAAAAAGAGATCTCAAATAATATTTTCTCACCCGATATTCTTAAAGAAGTTGAAGGCAAGCTTCACAAACTTATCATTGGTTATAATAAAGCGTTTATTGAGCTCCATGCAGAAGTCATTAAGAAAGCAGAAAAACTGCATACGCTGCTTGACAGCCCTGCGGCAAAATTGATAGAGGCCTTTGAAAGCATTAACTTTAAAAATATTAAAAAAATCTCAGACATACGCAATGAATTGCGCGGGATAAAGGCTTGCAACCGTCAACCGGTGCAAATTGATAATGAGCCTTTAAATTGCTCTTGTATCGGTTTTCTGGCCGGCTTGGCGGGTTTGCTGGAGCAGGCGCAGCTGGTACGACATATGGAGGAATCTATCCGGAAGCAGATAAGTAATATTGGTGGAAACCATATCACGCGGCTACTTTTTCTTGATGAAAAGGTTGATGAGCGCAGTATGACTTTGAGCGATTACTTAAAAACTGTTGGAGAAATGGGTGCAGATACCGTTTGTACAGGTGCAGCCGGCACGGGTAAATCCGGTGCAGACGCAGCTGGTACAGGTACAACTAATACCTGCTTGCTCCTGCAAAATTGGGAAAACCTTAAAAGATATCTGAAAATGGGTTTTGAGGCTATAAAAGATGATAACAGTGAGACGGTAATTCACCTATTAACCGGACTGTCAAAACACATTAATGCATACTTGATTGAGAGCGTTGCAGTAAAGAAACAGCCAGAAGTTGAGGTAAAGGTAAAGAAGAAAATAGGATTCCGCACATTGTATACACAGATACAATCGGAAATAGCGAATTCCGGGTATAAGACGGTTACTGTCGATGAATTTGCACGTGCATTGCAGCGTATAGTCGACAAGGTCAGGAAGGAATATGACGAAGTGGATATAGAGGAATAAAGAGCGGAAATTGGAGGATAGCTGTGGGGAATGAAAATATATTATTCTTATTTATGACGACAATATATTATGAAGACAGTATATTAACTGACTTTTAAAGGAGGGAAAATATGCCATCTAAAATATTGCCCAATATTTTGCTTATATTAGCCGACCAACATCGCTATGATTGTATAGGCTACAGCAATATTTACCCTATACATACTCCAAATATTGACAGGTTGGCCGAACAGGGTATGTGGTTTACCAATGCATATACACCTATACCGGTATGTTGCCCTGCCAGGCAGTCGATGTTAAACGGAAGGCGCCCTGAAACTTTTGGTGCCCTATGGAACTATAATAACGGGTTAAAAGTTTCAACATTAAGTCCAAACGATTATACCTGGGTGAAAGATATAAAGGAGCATGTGTACCGTACAGGGCATGTGGGTAAGTGGAGTATAAGTCCTGAATACGGCCCTGATTATTATGGATTTGATGATTATGTGTCTGATGCTGAATATAGGGATTTTCGCAAGGATAAATATCCTTGCATAAAATTTACTAATGGGTTTTTTGGAGAGATTGATGCCGCACTACTTGAACATTCCCATACACATTGGCTGGCAGACAAAACCATACAAATGATGGAAAGGTATGCAGCTGACAGCCGACCCTGGCTCATTAGCCTTGATTTTTCCGAACCACATTTGCCCTGCAGGCCATCAGAACCTTTTGCCTGCATGTATAACCCTTCGGCTATTCCGATGTGGCCAAGTTTTGAAGAGAACTTTGAAAACAAGCCCTATATACAAAAACAGCAGTTATACAGCTGGAATATAGAGAATTTTACTTGGGACGATTGGGCACCCATTGTTGCCAGGTATTATGGTATAATTAGCCAGATGGATGATGCTATCGGTAAAATTATCAATAAATTGGATTTACTTGGATTAGCGGAGGATACTGTAGTAATATATACGTCAGACCATGGAGACATGTGTGGCTCTCATAGGATGATAGATAAACATTATGTACTTTATGACGATATAGTCAAGGTGCCTTTGATTGTAAGATGGCCTAGTACCGTTGAAAGCGGTACTGTATGCAGTGATTTTATATGCCATTCTCTCGATATTCCTCCAACAATACTTGATGTTGCCAATATAAATAAAAAGGACTTTTTTCAGGGGAAATCACTTTTACCTTTGCTAAGAGGTGAAATGGTAAATGATTGGAGAAATTATGCTGTATCAACTTATAACGGCCAGCAATTCGGCCTGTATACACAAAGGATGATAAGGACTAAAGAATGGAAATATATCTGGAATACAACGGATGTGGACGAATTATATAACCTTAAGGATGACCCTTATGAATTGCATAATGTTATATATGATTCTCAATATAAGGAACTGGTTTCAGAATTGAGATATATGCTGTATAAGGAATTAATAAAAGATGAAGACGGATTGGTAATCGGAAACGAATGGCTCAAGACTCAGCTGATAGGGGGTAAAAAGATTTAATATAAAATAATTCATCAAACTTGGGTAAACTATAAAAATAATTATTACATTAAAAAATTGAAAGGTAATAAATGCGTATGTTTGACATAAATTATGAAACTATAAGGTGTATGACATTCAATATTCATTATGATAACACTGAAGATAAGAATAATCCATGGAAATATAGAAAAGAAATGGTGGCAAGCATAATACGTTTTCATCGGGTTGATGTTGCAGGGCTCCAGGAAGTTTTAAAAAATCAGCTTGATGATTTGGCAAAGCTTCTTCCCAATTATGCATGGGTAGGAGTCGGCAGGGAAGACGGAATTGATAAAGGTGAGTTTACGCCTATATTTTATTTAAGGGAGCGCTTAGAGGTTCTGACTTCAGGTAATTTCTGGCTGTCGAAAACTCCCGGCATACCCGGCAGCAGAAGTTGGGATGCTGTATGTAAACGTATAGTAACGTGGGCAGAGTTTCGAGATAAAGTTACCGAAAAAAGGTTTTTTCTTTTCAATACCCATTTTGACCATGTAGGCTTTAACGCAAGACGGAAAAGCGCACATTTACTATTAAGGAAAATACAAGAAATAGGTAAAGATTTTCCTGTTATAGTTACCGGAGATTTCAATTGTAATGAAAGAAGCGAAACATATAGAATTCTGACAGACTACAGAAACAAAGACTCAGAATACAAAAATTTGCGGGATGCCCGCATGGAGTCTGTTTACAGTCATCATGGGCCTACAATAACTTATCATAATTATAAAGCAACCAGGCTTTTTAGGTTAATGAAGAAATTTAAACACTTTAAAAGTACTTTGGACAAGTTTAATGTTGAAATGTGCATAGACTTTATTTTTATAAAAAACGATATCAAAGTATTACAACATGGTATTCTTTCAGATACATGGGACGGGTGGTACCCTTCGGACCATATGCCGGTGGTTGCGGATTTAATCCTATAATAGCGGATTATTTTGACACAAAATAATTCGTCCTTAATAATTCGAAGGGCCTCTTCATAAAATTTTTTATACAGCAATAGAGCATATTTTAAAAAAGGGCTGGTTTTTTTAAGAGCAGCATGTTATAATAAAAATATGGAAACAGGTGTATATAGCAAGGATAAGAAAATT
>JABUEW010000080.1 GCA_013314855.1 Bacillota bacterium
AAATATTATTAAATTCTATTCAAATTATTTTGCGAGTTTGATTTGCCCCGAAGTGAATTTACAGGCTCTTAAGACTTGGAGCATTTAGTTACTGGAAGCATTTTCTTCATAAAAATAAAATGCGCCCCCTTCAATTGGACGCATTTTCTTCAAGTGAGCTTACTGCGGCAACGGTCGAGATGACGAAGAAATCCGGGTTTAAAGCACCACGGATGGTGCGAAAAGCGATGTTTAAGACAGGATATTGCATCATCGCATGCCCGGATTTCAAGGAATCCAGACATTCATACATAAAAATATACAAACAAGATGATATCACCTTTTCGCTTTGGGTTTTGATGCGACAGAAGCTAAATAACCAAAGAATACCGCTGCTGCAATCCCCGCAGCTGCTGCCCTTACTCCACCTGTAAATGCTCCCAGTATCCCGTACTGGTCAACATCCCTAAATGCACCCTTTGTTAAAGTATGTCCAAAACCAGTAAGAGGGATTGTTGCCCCTGCTCCCCCAAAATCAACTATTTTCTGATATATACCAAGGGCTCCCAGTACTGCACCGGCTGTAACAAACAGCACCAGTATTTTTGCCGATGTCAATTTTGTTTTATCAATAAGTATCTGTCCAATAGCACAAATAGTACCTCCCACTAAAAATGCATATAAATATTTTAATACCATTATATCATCTCCTAAACAAGTTACGTTTTTTTATGATTCAATAGTAACCGCATGGGCTATTGACGGAATTGTTTCTCCCTGCTGCGTGCTTGTAGGGCTTAATAATGCCCCTGTTGCTACAAGCAACAACTTTTTCAGGTTTCCTCCAAGCATTTCCTGGTAAATGTATCCTGCAAATACAGCGGCAGAACAAGCACAACCGCTTGCTCCGGCATGTACATCCTGTTTTTTTCTATCGAATATCAGCAATCCGCAATCATTAAGCTTCTCACTTATATTAAACCCCTGTTCATTTACCATTTCTTCACAAATAGCTTTACCTACAATTCCCAAATCCCCTGTTAAAATTAAATCATAATAATCAGGTGTAAGCCCTGTATCTTTGAAATGATTTACTATAGTATCAGCAGCTGCAGGCGCCATAGCACCTCCCATGTTATTGGCGTCTTTTACTCCCATATCTACTATTTTGCCTGTTGTAACATAGGTAATATGTGGACCGGGACCCTGGTTTGAAATTAGTGCCCCGCCACAGCCCAAAACCGTCCATTGAGCGGTTGGAGGCCTTTGCGTCCCCAGTTCCAGAGGGAATCTGAATTGTTTTTCGGCAGAACAAAAATGGCTAGAAGTTATGCATACTACATTGTCGGCAAAACCTCCATCAATAAGCATGGCACCAATACTTAAAGATTCGCACATGGTTGAACAGGCCCCATATATTCCTAAATAAGGAGCACTGGACCCTCTTAAGCCGAAAGTGGTCGCAGTGCACTGATTTAATAGGTCTCCCGCGATAACATAATTTACATCTTCCGGCGCTTTACCAGCCTTTTCTAATATCCTTGACCAGGTTTCTCGTACAATTTTGCTTTCAGCTTTTTCCCAGGTTTTTTCACCCCACATTTCATCATCTATAACTAAATCAAAGGTATGTCTTAATGGGCCATCGCCTTCTTTCGGACCCACAATTGATGCAGTGGATATAACAGCGGGAGGGGTTTTAAACTTAACAGTCTGTTTTCCCAATCTCTTATCAGCCATCAAATCACCTCTTTATCCATTTTACTAAATACCTTCTTGAGTTTCCTTTTAAATACCTTTCAAAATGCAGTATTAGTACTGTACTTATTTTAACAAATAATATATTATACCTGCGATAATGGATGCAGAAATCCCATATACAAGCACGGGTCCCGCAACAACAAACATTTTTGCACCTACTCCCATAACATATCCTTCACTTTTAAATTCCATTGCAGGAGAAACTATGGAGTTGGCAAATCCTGTTATAGGCACAATTGAACCTGCTCCGGCAAACTTACCCAAATCATCATATATATTTAAGCCGGTAAACAGAACACCAAGAAAAATCATTATAATTGATGTAATGCTACCGACAGTATCCTTATCCATGCCCCTTGCACTAAAAAAATTATTAATAAACTGCCCTATTATACATATCAGCCCACCGACAATAAATGCTCTTATTGTATTCCTCAAAATTTTCGATTTAGGCGACTTTCTTTCAACATACTCACGATATTCTTTATGGGTAAAATCCTTTACCATTTTTTTATTCATACTTTTAAACTACTACCTCCTTTGTTCCGACTAACCGTACTTTGTTTACAAATACACCCCTTAAGGGTATTTTTTCAGTCTTTTTATTGGTCAAAGCAATTAATAATATGATAGCGGCAATTAACGCTGCAAATCCTAATACTATAAGCATTGTCCTATATTTTTGAAGTATTTCAATCATAAAAATACACTCCTATCACTAATTTTCATACATCAAATAGTATGAGAAAATTATAAAGACAATATTCAACATGTAATTGTTACATTTTTGCAATTGAAATAACAGGAGATTTACTTGGAATTCATTTTGACATGATTTTTTTTCTTAATTCCTTTAATATCTTTTTTTCCAATCTTGAGACTTGTACCTGGGAAATACCTAACATCTTGGCAATTTGTGCTTGGGTTTTCTCTTTAAAGTACCTCAGTACAATAATTTGTTTTTCTCTAGGTTCCAAAGTATCCAATATTTGCATCAACGTTATTTTATCGATAAGTTCAGATTCGCTGGGATAGGCTTCGCTATCTACTCTATCAATAAGCATTATGGGAGAATTATCTCCTTCAGAAACATTATTATATAAATATTCAGGTGTATAAGTAGCCTCAAGCGCCATTGCGATTTCTTCAGGAGTTATATCAAGGCGTCCCGCTATTTCTGCCACTGAAGGTTCCCGCCCCAATTCTTTGAGCATAATTTCTTTCGTAATTTTTACCTTATTTGAAGTTTCTTTTAATGAACGGCTTACTTTTATAAGTCCGTCATCCCTTATAAACCGTTTAACTTCTCCAATAATCATTGGTACGGCATAAGTAGAGAATTTAACATTAAAAGAGCTGTCAAACTTATTTATGGCTTTCATTAAACCTATACACCCAATCTGGAAAAGATCTTCCGGTTCATAACCTCTGTTTTGAAACCTTTTCACAATACTCCACACAAGGCCAATATTCTTCTCAACCATTATTGACTGGGCTTCTTTGTCTCCGTTCTTTGCCTTTTCTATCAATTCAATAGTATTAATATCGGAAAAACTACTCATTTCCATCATAAACCTTTCATTTGTTTCATTAAACTTTCAATAATCTTTTATTTCATTAGGGACTTAAATGTTTTAAACATAACTACCGTAGTACCTTTACCCACTTCTGTTATAACTTCGACTTTATCCATAAAAGTTTCCATAACAGTAAATCCCATTCCTGAACGTTCCATTTCCGGTTTGGATGTATATAAAGGCTGCCTTGCCAAATCGACATTTTCAATGCCTTTTCCTTCATCTGTAATAGCTATTTCTATAGAATCAGGATAAAGTTTACAATTCATTCTTATTTCCCCGGTTTCATTTTCATATCCATGGATTATAGCATTAGTTACTGCTTCAGATACAGCGGTCTTAACATCAGCCAATTCTTCTACAGTAGGGTCAAGTTGGGATGCAAAAGCTGCCGCCACAATCCTTGCAAAAGATTCATTACTCGATTTGCTTGGAAATATTAATGTCATTTCATTTATTGGTTTCATTTACTACTCCCCCCTAATCATTTTAACAGCACTATCTACCTCAGAATATATAGGAATTATACTAGATATTCCGGAAATATCCAATAAACGGATAACTTGCGGGTTAGAGCAGGCAATTGCGACTTTGCCGTTTATTTTTACAATATTTTTATAACGGCCCATTATTACTCCAATACCCGAACTGTCCATAAAAGTTAAGTTTGAAAAATCGAAAACTATATTTTTTGTGGTAGGTTTTATTATTTCATTTTCAATTTTCTGTTTTGCATATTCTGCAGTATGGTCATCTAACTCACCGTAAAGCCTCACAATAAGTGTATTACCTCTGTTAGATAATTTTATCTCCAACGTATATCCTCCTTTGGCTATTTTGGTTATTATTGTTAATAAGATATTCTCTTTTCCTTTTGAAATTCCTTCATAAAAAAATGAAAACTTTTGTTGAATATTGAAATATTGTCGCCACTAAACGACAAAAGTCAGGCTCTCTTGCTTGACTTTTGCTCTTTTTTTAAATCCATGCCGTCTTTTGCTATTTTTTCCAGCCTGCGGAGCCTATGGTTTACTCCCGATTTACCTAAAGGGGGCTCAAGCATTTCCCCAAGTTCCTTTAGGCTCGCATCACTATATTGCAATCTTAATTCAGCTATTTCCCTAAGGTTCTTCGGTAGTTTATCAAAACCTATATAATCTCTAATGTATTCAATATTCTGAATTTGCCTTACCGAAGCGTTTACTGTTTTTTCAAGATTTGCCGTTTCACAGTTCACTATCCTATTTACATTATTTCTCATGTCTTTAAGTATTCGGATATTTTCCATATTCAGTAAAGCTGAATGAGCTCCAATTATATTCAAGAAATCAACTATATGGTCTCCTTCTTTAAGATAAATAACATAATAACCCTTCCTCTTTATAATTTTAGCGTTTAAATTATAATCGCTAATCATCTCTTTCAACTCATAAGCCAGTAAGGGAAACCTGGTTGTCAATTCAATGTGGTAAGTTTTTTCAGGGTCACTGATAGACCCTCCTGCCAGAAATGCACCTCTCAAGTAAGACCTTTTGCAGCAGGAATTTGTAATAATTTTTTTCACATCCTGTACTATAGTGGGGAAATTCCGCCTTTCATCCATATTTAACTGTATATTTAAATCCTTAATAACCTTATTTGCGTTATTAGGGTCAGCTATTGTAAGTATATAAGAAGTATGTTTTTTCAGTTTTTTACCTTTCCTGCATTTTACTTCAACAGAAAAACCTAATAATTCCTTAAATAATAAATATGTTCTCCTTGCAAAAGCTGCATTTTCAGTAATTATTGTAATATCCATGCTATTATCTGTAAAACTTATTATCCCACCTATTGCAACAACTGCTGCCAATTCAGCTTTAAGGCAACATTCTTCCTTTATATTTATTCTACAAAGCTCATTTTTAACTAAAGAAGAAAATGACAAACCCTACACCCCCTCTAAAATATCCTCCACATACGCACGAAATACTTCTCCAACGCTCCAAGCCTGAGCTATACAACCGCGTGGAAAATAAGGCCGGTCTCCGTCAAATATTTCGGAAATTGTCCCTATACACCCATCTTTCATATGGTCCTTAAAAGGTTCTATAAACATTCGAACCTTTTCTGCAGGTAACCCCCTTTTCCCATAAACCTTTACAAAAGCAGTTATAAAATGTCCTGACAGCCATGCCCAGGAAGTGCCCTGGTGATATGCACTATCCCTATTATACTGGTCTCCTGTATATGTGCCCTTATATCCATCCTCTTTTGGTGAAAGGCTCCGTATTCCAAAGTCTGTATACAGTTCTTTTAATACCCTCCGGACAATTTTTTCGGCCTTTTCCCCTTCTATTACAGCATTAGTGATACTTACCGCCAGTATTTGGTTTGGACGTACTCTGCTGTCTTTAAAATCCTTTCCTATTACATCATAAAGGCACTGTCCTTCCTCATTCCAGAATGATTTTTCAAAATTTGCCTTAACTTTTTCTGCTATTTTATTGTAACAAGCTCCATCCTCTCCGAATCTGTCTGCCAGAGCCGAAATAACTTTTAAGGCATTATACCATAAGGCGTTTATCTCTACTGCCTTACCATGCCTTGGAGTAACAGCCAGGCCGCTGGCCTTTGCATCCATCCAGGTTAACTGGGTAGACAGGTCTCCGGCGGATATTAAAAAATCTTTTTCCATTTTAATGTGAAATTGAGTCCCATTCATATACGCATGTATAATTTCTTTTAGTGTTTTATAAATATGCTCCCTTATAAATAAATAATCTTTTGTGTAATCAGTATACTTGCTTACTGCCTCAAAATACCATAAGGAAGCATCTACAGTATTATATGCAGGAGAGTGGCCTGTGTCGGAAAACATATTTGGAAGAAGTCCATCCTTTACATATTGGGAAAATGTATACAATATTTGTCTTGCATCATCAAACCTCTTTGTAACCAGTGTAATACCCGGCAAGGCTATCATTGTATCCCTTCCCCAGTCGGTAAACCAGGGATATCCTGCAATAATTGTTTTTGAGCCGGTGGATTTTCTATAAACAATAAACTTATCAGCTGCTATGGTAAGTTTTTGGGCAAAATCATCCTTATAACCCGCTGTATCTAATAGAGCTTTTATCCTTTCTTTTTCTTTTTTAATTAAGACAAGGCCATCTCTTTCCTTTATCTCGTTTTCCAAGGTAGCAACAATAGTTACACGTTTTTCTTCATCAGGGCCTACCTCAACATCAAAATACCCGGGAATAAAGTGGTCTTCCAAAGGATACAAGCCTCTTTCCTGTTCAGCAGGATAATACATATTAATAAACCAGCAGTCATCCTTCAAGGTAAAATCAGCCTCGCTACAAGTAATTGTAATATTAATTCCCGCCAGATTGTAAGGATTTATTACAACCCCCCTTGGTATTTTGGACTTTTTAAAAATCATATGGCTTTTATTAGAATTGTGGTGGTAATTCCTGAAATTTACTAATGGAGTAAGCCTTAATTTTAAGCCCCTACTCCCATTAATTATACGGTATACTATGGCAACAGTATTCTCCCCATAAACCATTGTCACCTTTTTCTCTATAAAGACATCCTCAACATTATAGATAAAAACCGGTAAAGGGTCGTTTATAAACCGCTGCTGGTATTTAAAACCTTCCATTGTATAATCAGGAGTTCTAAAAGAATACAAGTTATAAGATTCATTACCTATCATTATTGTTTCATCAATTTTTGAAAGTATAAGGTGCCTCTCGACAGGAGGATTAAGAGAAGCTACAAGCAGGCCGTGGTACCTTCTTGTATTTGCTCCTATAACGGTCGAAGATGCATATCCTCCAATCCCGTTTGCCAACAACCACTCCTTCTCTATTCCTCTCTCAAAAGTCCTCCAGTTTTCTTTTCCAAGCTGCATACCAAGTACCTCGTTTCATTTCTTGCTTTATTTTAAGTCAACGCTCTTATTTTTTGCCTTTATCTCTTTCAATATCCCTGTGGTCAATTATTACACTATACTGCTTATCGGAAAGCGTCTGGTAAAGCAATTCTCCAATGGCCACAGACCTGTGCCTTCCGCCGGTACATCCTATACCTATTACCAGTTGTGATTTTCCTTCTTTTATATAGTTGGGTATTAAAAAGTCCAGCAAATCTAT
The DNA here is from genome assembly GCA_013314855.1 of Bacillota bacterium. NCBI lineage: Bacteria > Bacillati > Bacillota > Bacillota bacterium. Next base: position 7,460 of record JABUEW010000080.1, read on the forward strand.
AAGCTTTTCAAAGAAAACTACAGTCAATTCATTATTCAAAACATAATCCTTTACTGCTTCGTTTTTACCGGTAAGTTTCCTCATAGATGGAATGTAGTAAGGATTGGATATGAACCTTACGTCAAAAACCAAATCACAATCTATAGGAATACCATATTTGAATCCAAAGGAGATAATGCTGATTATCATACCTTTGAATTCTTTGCCTTTTAAAAATATATTATTAATTTCTTCTTTTAACTGGGCCGGTGAAAGATTCGATGTATCTATTACATGGTCCGCACTCTTTTTTATTTCTTGAAGTATTTGTCTTTCTTCATTTATTCCGTCTATTACTCTCCCAGAATGGGCCAGGGGATGGCTTCTCCTGGTTTCTTTGTATCTTTTGACAAGGACATTGTTTGAAGCCTCAAGAAACAATATTTTATAATTAAATCCCAAATCTTTAAGAGCTTCAAGGCTGGGGAAAAAATCATTGAGAAGCTCTCGTCCTCTTACGTCAATAACAAGGGCTATTTTATTTATTTTACCACCGCTGCGGGAGACTATTTCTGCAAACTTAGGGATAAGTGCCGGAGGTAAATTATCAACGCAAAAGTATCCCAAATCCTCCATATATTTTGCAACCAGGCTCTTTCCCGCTCCGGATATTCCTGTTATTACTAAGAATTCCATTTGTACCTCCCAAAAATTTATCTTATGTCCTATTCCATTATTCCTCACCGACAATTTTTACTTCTGTCTCCAATTCCAATCCATATTTGTTTTTTATAGTATTTTGAATATATTTTATAACACTAATTACATCCTGAGCAGTAGCTCCACCGGTATTTACAATAAAACCGCAATGCTTCATTGAAACCTGTGCCCCGCCGATACTATACCCTTTCAGTCCGCACTCTTCTATAAGAGGTGCAGTGTAATACCCTTGAGGTCTCTTGAAAATACTCCCTGCACTGGGCATATCAAGAGGTTGGGTTTTTTTTCTTTTAGCCGTCAAGCATTCAATCTGCTCTCGTATCTTTGCCTTATCGTCTTTATAAAGTTTTAACCAGGATTTGAGAACTATACCCCCATCTTTTTGTATAAAGCTTGTTCTGTATCCGAACCGGTGTTGCTCCCCCTCCAGTGTTTTTATTTTACCATCAGGGCTTATGTACTGTGTTTTTATTACCACATCCTTCATTTCTCCTCCATAAGCACCGGCATTCATTGTAACAGCCCCGCCCAAGGTACCCGGTATGCCTGAAGCAAACTCCAAACCTGATAATGCATTTTCCAGGGCTATTAAAGAAAGCTCGGAAAGAAGTATTCCCGCTTCTGCTTCTATAACATTATCATGAATAGAATATTTATTTAGTTTTTCTCCTGTTTTTATAACAACTCCCCTTATTCCTTTATCCCTAACTACTAAGTTGGTACCGTTGCCCATAATAAAATACGGTACCCCTTCTTTTTTGCATAAATTCAATACTTTATCCAGCATGGAGATGTTTTCAGGGGTGACAAGTATGTCTGCAGGCCCTCCCACCTTAAATGAAGTATGGTTTTTCATAGGCTCATTTATTTTAATATTATCTTTTCCAACAATACCTTCTATAATTCTTACAAAATTTTTATCGGCCAAAAATTTCAGCTCCTTTATGCAACTTCACATTAACCACTATAATGTATATTATGCATCATTTTTTCTCCTGTTGATTTCTCTCATCATCCTTGCATTAATTCTCTCGTTCAAGACCTTCGCAGCATTATATCCCATACTTTTCTGCCTGTTATTCATTGCTGCCAGCTCTACAATTATTGCCAGGTTTCGTCCAGGCCTTACAGGTATTGTCAATGAAGGAACCATTATCCCTAATATATCCGTATAGTCTTCTTCAAGGCCTAATCTATCATAGCTTTTATTTTTATCCCATAGTTCCAAATGAATAACGAGGTTTACAGTCTCCTGGACTTTTACGGCTCCCATTCCATATAGGTTCTTCACGTCCAGTATTCCTATTCCTCTTATTTCTACAAAATGCCTTATGATGTCGGGAGCAGTACCAAGTAACGTAGTATTAGACACCCTTCTAATTTCAACAACATCATCTGCAATAAGCCTGTGTCCTCTCTTTACTAGTTCCATTGCAGTTTCACTTTTACCTACACCGCTTTCACCCAGTATGAGTATCCCTTCCCCGTATACTTCAACCATAACGCCATGTTTGATTATTCTCGGAGCTAGCTGCACATTTAAATATTTTATAAGTCCGCTTACAAAATTGGATGTTATGTCTTTAGTCCTCAGTATTGGAATTTGGTATTTAGATGAAACCTGCAGCATCTCATCAAAAATTTCCAATCCCCTTGTTACAACAAGACAAGGAAACCCCAATTTAAAATAGGCGTCCAGCCTTTTGTACCTTTCTTCAGGCAACATGGTTTTCAGGAAACTTGTTTCAACCATTCCCACTATTTGAATGCGGTCATTTCCGAAGTTTTCCATATACCCGGTAAGCTGAAGGCCTGGCCTGTTTATATCAGATGTGGTTATTACAATATCATCAATTATACTATGACCATTTATTGTTTCAAGCTGGAAATCGTCTATTACTTCCTTTAATGTAACCGAATACTCCTCTCTCATAGCCGAATACCCCCAGTTCACACTACATTAGTGGCGGATAGTTGAATATTTCTACCCCTTATAATACCCGTCATTTTAATGGCGGGTAATTTTAATCACTTACCTTTTCTACTTAAATATTCATCTATTGCAGCGGCGGCTTTTTTACCGGCCCCCATGGCAAGTATCACGGTCGCAGCACCCGTTACTGCATCTCCTCCTGCATAAATCCCATCAAGGCTTGTTGCTCCTGTTTCTTCATCAACTATAATTCCACCCCACTTATGGGTATCCAATCCTGGAGTGGTTGATTTTATTAATGGGTTAGGAGTTTGTCCTATAGCAATAATAACTGTATCCACATCCACTATATGCTCTGATCCCGGTTTTGGCACAGGTCTTCTTCTTCCTGAGCTGTCAGGCTCCCCTAATTCCATTTCAATACATTCCATGCCCTTTACCCATCCGTCTTCAGTGCCTATAATCCTTGTAGGATTTGTAAGGAGTTTAAATATAATCCCTTCTTCTCTCGCATGGTGAACTTCTTCCAGACGAGCAGGCATCTCAGCTTCCGATCTCCTATAAACAATGTATACCTTCTCAGCTTCAAGCCGCTTTGCACTTCTGGCAGCATCCATGGCAACATTACCGCCACCTACAACAGCTACATTTTTTCCTACCTTTACAGGAGTATCACATTCAGGGAACTTATATGCCTTCATCAGGTTGATCCTTGTAAGGAACTCATTGGCTGAATAAACTCCATTCAGGTTTTCTCCCGGTATCCCCATAAAACTGGGCAAGCCTGCACCTGTTCCAATAAAAACTGCTTCATAACCCTCATTTTTAAGTTCATCCAAGGTTAATACCTTGCCGATAACCATATTTGTTTTTATTTCAATGCCTAGTTGTTTTATTGTATCAATTTCTTTCTGTACCAAAGCTTTAGGAAGCCTGAATTCCGGTATTCCATACACTAAAACTCCGCCAGGCGTATGAAATGCTTCAAAAATAGTTACGTCATATCCCATTTTTGCTAAATCGCCTGCGCAAGTTAAACCTGCCGGGCCGGACCCAATTACCGCCACTTTCTTGTCTTTCTTTTCGATCTTTATCTCTTCGGTTTTTCCATTGCTCATATGCCAATCAGCAACAAACCTTTCAAGCCTTCCTATCGCTACAGGTTCTCCCTTTTTGCCCCGGATACAATATTTCTCACACTGGGTTTCCTGGGGACACACCCTACCGCAAATAGCAGGTAAACTATTTGTTTCTCTTATTTTTTGGTATGCTTCTTCAAATTTCCTTTCTGCTACAAGCGAAATAAATTCAGGTATTTTAACATTTACAGGACAACCCTCCATACAGGGTCTGTGTTTACAATTAAGGCACCTTTGTGCCTCTTCTATTGCCATTTCTTCAGTATACCCAAGCGCTACTTCAAGAAAATTCTTATTCCTTATATACGGATCCTGTTCCGGCATTTTTACTTTTTTTAAAGACATGTTAGGCATTCTTTATTCCCTCCAACCTGCAAGTATGTTGTTCCAAAGCTTTCTTTTCTTCTTCTTTATACATTTGCTGCCTTCTTATTGCTTCATCAAAATCCACTTCATGCCCGTCAAAGTCGGGGCCATCCACACATGCAAACTTCGTTTTCCCCCCAACCGTAACACGACATCCGCCACACATGCCTGTGCCGTCCACCATAATAGGGTTCATGCTTACTATCGTCTTTATGCCATATTCTTTTGTAATTCCGCTTACAACCTTCATCATTATTAAGGGGCCAATAGCAATGACTAAGTCATACTTATTACCCTCTTCAATAAGTTTCTTTAAAACGTCGGAAACAAACCCTTTATTGCCGTTTGAACCATCGTCGGTAGTAATAAAAAGCCTGTTGCTTACTTCCTCCATTTCTTTTTCAAGTATGATCAAATCTTTATTCCTAAAACCCATAATCACATCAACTTGGGCCCCCATACTAAAAAGCTTTTTAGCCTGGGGATAGGCAATAGCACTTCCCAACCCTCCTCCTACCACGGCAACTTTTTTGACATCACCATAATGGGTTGGTATGCCAAGTGGGCCGACAAAATCAAGAATTGCTTCTCCCTCATTTAGTGTACCCAGCAATCTTGTAGTTTTACCGACTTCCTGGAATATAATGGTTACAGTGCCTTTCTCTCGATCAAAGTCGGCAATGGTCAAAGGAATTCTTTCACCATTTTCATTGATTCTTAGAATAATAAATTGCCCCACCTGAGCTTTTTTTGCAATATATGGAGCCTCCACCTCCATTAGTTTAACGAAAGGGTTTAAAACTTTCTTCCTAACTATTTTATACATTGGGCTACCCCCTTCTTCGGGTTATACTCTAATTAATTTTATATTTAATAATCCCTTTCGTCAACATTATGTTTTATCCTACGTTGGGGTAGCAGTATATTTCGCCGCGGTAATTTCTCATTATTACATTGCCGTCCTCCATAGAAATTACATACTCCGGATTGATCGGTATTTTACCTCCTCCGTTTGGCGCATCAATAACAAAGGTGGGAACTGCATAGCCTGAAATATAACCTCTTAGGTTTTGCATTATTTCAATACCTGTTTCAACTTTTGTCCTGAAATGCCCTATACCCTGGGCAATATCGCATTGGTAAAGATAATAAGGTCTTACTCTGGCCTTTACTAATTTCAAGAACAACTCCTTCAAAATCTCTGCCTTATCATTTACACTCTTTAGAAGGACACTTTGGTTACCAAGAGGTATACCTGCATCAACGATTTTTTCGCATGCTTTTACTGCAGCATCAGTGACTTCTTTAGGGTGGTTAAAGTGGGTATTTATCCATATAGGATGGTATTTTTTCAACATGTTTACAAGGTTGTCGGTAATCCTCATGGGAAGTACAACAGGTGTACGTGTACCTATTCTTATTATTTCCACGTGAGGTATTTCCCTTAACCTCTGTATTATATGCTCCAACCAGGTATCTGCCATAATAAGAGGGTCACCCCCGGATAAAAGCACATCCCTTATTTGACGATTGTTCTTGATATACTCAATAGCTTTTTCCAAGATTTTTTCACTAATAGAAAAATCTTCTTCTCCAACCATTCTCCTCCTGGTACAATGCCTGCAATACATAGAGCATTTATGAGTAAGCAAAAACAGTACCCTGTCAGGATACCTGTGAACAATATTTTCTACAGGAGAATAAATTTCTTCACCAAGGGGGTCAGCCATATCACTCTCCTGGACAACCAACTCTTTTACAGATGGTATCGCCTGGAGCCTTACAGGGCAATTAACGTCATCCGGGTCAATAAGCATAGCATAATAAGGCGTTATTGCCATCCTAAACCTCTCCAGGCAAAGATTAATTTCCCGCTGTTCCTGCCTGGAAATTCTAATAACCTTGCTTAACTGTTCAACTGATACAATTCTGTTCTTTATCTGCCATTTCCAGTCATTCCACTCTTCAGTATCAACATCTTTCCATATGTCAACAGTTTTATAATCCCGCATATCCATCCCTCCATCAGTTTATGGGCTTCATACCATACCTTTTGAGAGCACTGTTCAATACCATTTTAATCAATGTCCCATAATCTATTCCGTTAAATTCACCTATCATAGGGAAATCGCTATATCCTGGTGCAAGCCCCGGTAAAGGATTAATTTCAAGAAAGTATACCTCTCCCTCCAAGGATAATCTGAAATCGATCCTGGAAAAATCCCTGCATGAGAGAGATTCATAAATTTTTTTTGCCGTCCTCACCATTTTCTCCTCAATTTTCTTTCCTAACTGTGGCGGACAGATATATTCAACGTACTCCTTGTAATTCTTCTTTACAGTGTAGCTGTATATATTGTATTTTTCCTCCTTTTTCTTATATTTTATCTCCATAGGAGGAAAAACTATTGTCTCGTCACCATTACCAATAATGCCGACAGTAAACTCCCTACCCTTTATATACTCCTCAACCAGCATTGGCTGCTTATACATTTCATAGTTCTTCTCAATCAACCCTTTTAATTCATCATTATTATTAACTATGGCAAAATCCGAAATTCCCTTGCTGGAACCTTCTGCATTAGGCTTTACTATTAAAGGGAAATTCAGTTTTTTGATAAATTCGGATGGGTGTTTAATAAGCTGATATTTTGGAGTTTTAACCCCAAAAGTAGTTAAGATTCTTTTTGTTAATGCCTTGTCAAGAGCAATACATAAGGTGGTTTCATCAGAACCTGTGAAGGGAATATGCAGAAAATTCAAAAGGGCAGGTATGTGTGCTTCTCTGCCTCTTCCATCCAATCCTTCTGCAATATTAAAAACAATATCCGGTTTCATTTGAACTAATCGGCTTATAATGCCAGTATCAGCTTCCAGAAGTTCAACCGTGCAGTTTAGTCTCTCCAATGCTTCCTTTATTGCATTTACTGTCTCAATGCTGTCAAACTCAGCCTCAATATCTTCGATATTGGATTTAATGCCTTTTTTCAAATTATAGGTCAACCCTACTGTATAGCGGTGACCGCCGGGTAAAGGGTCTGTTGATTCTAACTCCAAATTAATCATCCTCCTACACACGCAGTTTTTAATTACCGGACATATAAATTATTATTAAATATTTCAGTAATTAAAGTTCAATTCTATAATTATCAACAGCCGGAAGATAGAGAAAACTGCTTTATCTTCATGAAACTGCTATGTATCCGGGAGTTGGTTTTCATTGAATTGAGCTATAAATACTTCTTTACAATTATAACAAAAACAGTAATAAAATAAATAGTTAAAATTCATTGTTTTACATCATTTATTTATGTTTTAAACAGATTTAACGGATTATGATTACATATTGTTTTATATTGAAATTTATTGTCTTTTTTATTAGTTTTGAAGATTTATGTAAACTATGCAAAACAGGCTTGTCCTTTAAGTTTAATAAAAACACTTAAAACAAACATGATAGGGCCTGTTTCATTTGAAAAATAAGAATTTAAACCTGAAAAATAAAGCATCAAAAAACAAGTAATAATAATATGTTCATTATGTACAGGCCCTATAAAGTTAACAATGAGAACTTTGAAACTTCATTGGTTAATCCAGAGTTAAGCCAATACCATCTTCTTCACGGCTGTATCCTGTTCCAAAATAACCACAGCACCAAAATATAAGCAAAAATAAAATTATAAACCATAGTACCGTGTCATTTCCCAAAATATTACTTAGAAAACTTTTATTTTTCCCCACTGACTTATACCTCCCCGTTAAATTTAGAAACATTTTCTATATCATATTATTCAAAATGCTGCTATTTTGTTACGCAAAAATAATCTTCTTGATAAGTAAATATTTATGATAGATAATGGGTATATTAAATATTGAAAAAAAAATAAAAAAATTTTTTATTTTTTGCTTGACATTAATTACTTTTTATGTTACAATTTAGTTATATTAATACTTTGTTATTATTTTTAACATTTTATATATTTTTTTCAATATTTAATAAAAAAGGGGGAAAATAACTATGAAGAAATGGGGTAAAATTGTTCCGATTATTATGCAATTGGCAGGTATCATAGCTCTTATATTAACAGGAGTTGCTGCAATTAAATGGCGCTAATAGCAAGGTTTCAATGAGGTTTCAAGTTGCAGGCATTGCTGACAAGTCTAAAAACATTATCTGCCCAAACTTAAAATTTTGAGCTTTAGGAATTAATTCCCAATTACTTACAATTTCTATGTTACATAATTATAAAAAATAGCCTTTTTGAGGCTATTTTTTGCTTCTTCAAACAGGATTATTTTCTGTCATTAATATACAATTTTATCAATTTCACTCCCAAAACTTGATTCTGGTGCAGAACGCAAATAAAATCATCATTAAATTTGCTTTATTTTTAATTATCAAGAAGGATTTTGTATTTATACATCGAATTATTATACTTAGTATTGTTAAAATTAAACTTTTAATAGGCTACCACTATACGGTAATTAATATTTTATTTTACTACAGGAGTTTAGACTATGCGAAAAATTAATAGACAACGGGATTATATTCTTAGGTTCAGGTATGTATATGTTTACCTGATTGCTTTCAGTGCAGCTCCATTAATTGTAGTTGCTACACCTCGTATTAGTTTTAACAGATGGCCTTATATATTGTTTTGGCTTTTGCTTGAGATAGCTGCAGATTTGAGACCCTTCAGAAGCATATTTTACATTGAAATGGATATATCATTATCTTTTGCAGTCCAGATGGCTATGGTAATTCTTCTGGATACCTGGGAGGCAGTATGGATTGTAATAATTGCAACTTTAATTGTCGAAATTATTTCAAGAAAACCATGGCATAAGGTTTTGTTCAATATCGGTCAATATAGTATTTCCCTATTGTTAACAAGCCTTGTTTTTCATTCCCTTAAGTTATCTCAGGGTAACATTAATCTTGACATCATAAGAGATTTACCTGCCACATTGATTGCAGTTTTGGTATATTATTTACTAAACACATTTTTTGTTTCTGTAGTTATCACCTTGTTTTCTGATAATAGATTCATAGATATTTTTTTCAATGATTATAAAAGTATTGCTGCCTTCTATTTTAGTAATACACCAATCAGCATCGCAGCCTCCCTTCTTTACAATGAACAGAGACCTTACACTATCCTAATTCTGGTTCCATCTCTTATAATGGCTAATCAGACATTGCGCTGGTATCATAGCTTACATATACAAACAGTTGAAACCCTTAATGTTGTCGCTGATATTGTTGACGAACGTGATAAATATACTTATTCCCATTCATTGCGTGTTGCAGAATACTCACGTAAAATCGCTCAAGAACTTAACCTTCCTTCAGATGTAGTAAACGAAATAGAAACTGCCGGTCGTGTACATGACGTAGGAAAAATAGCAGTAGAAGATTCTATACTTAGAAAACCCGGAAAACTAACAGAAAAAGAATATGATATACTCAAGAAACATCCTGTAGTAGCACATCGCTTGCTCAAGAATCTAAAGCCTTACCAAAATGGAGCAAAGTATGTTCTTTACCACCACGAGCGCATAGATGGTAAAGGATATCCGGAAGGTATATCCCGAATGGCCATACCTTTAGGAGCACGTATTATTGCAGTTGCAGACAGTTATGACGCAATGACTTCAGACCGCCTTTACCGTAATGCTTTGCCTCAATGGATTGCTGTAGAAGAACTTAAGAAATATTCAGGTATCCAATTTGATCCTGTTATTGTTGAAGCTTTTATCGAAGTATTGAAAAGGGATTATGGGTATAATGAAAATTCTAAAGAAGCCGTAAAAAATTTGCAAAATATTTGAGAAGGAGGAAATAGTCAAATGTTTATTCTTTATGCAGTAATTCTTGGTATAATAATAGGTTATCTAGTGGGAGGAAAAGTGAAATTTATTGTTCAAAAGCCCTTAAAGCATATTTGGCTTGCTATATCCGGATTTTTAATACAAATTCTGATATTTTCCAATATTACAGGTTTTCAATTTGAAAAGACTACTATGGTAATACTTTATGGAATATCTTATATTCTAATTCTTTCTTTTGTGTTTATCAACAGAAAAGTACCGGGGATAATGTTAATTGGCATAGGAATAATACTCAACGCAACTGTAATTTTTTTAAATGGTGGACATATGCCTGCCTCTATAGAAAGCCTTGAAAAAACATCTATCGGGAAACAGGCTGAAATATTACGCCAGGGATCCACCACAAATAATTCCCAGACAATAACTGAAGATACCTTGCTTCCCTGGTTGGGTGACATTTTCTATATTCCTTCATGGATGCCGTTCTCAAATGTTTTTAGCATTGGTGATGTACTTATAGCTGTCGGTGTGTGCGTATACCTTATACTCGGCATGAAACCTGCAAGTACAAACCTTGCCGATACAAAATAGGGCTATTCTTTTGAATCTCTTCTGACCGGTTTTTACGGTTTTAATTTAATCTAATATTGAACTCTTTCCAACTCCCAACATATTCACATTGTAAGCACATTGTAGCTTCTTTTATTCATAGCTACTTCCCCCTACTCTTATATATAATTAACAGACCAACAAATATAAATAATAGAGGCCAGAAATACCTGTTATAGAACCAACCGAAATAATCCCTGGTAAGAAGGAAGATACCCAAAAAAACAAGTCCCGCTCCTACAATAAACCTGCCTTTCTCAGGGTCAAATACTGATACTGGTTTATTGTTTTTCTTATCTTCATTTGATGTAGCTTGATTACCATTATTATGATAGTCATTATTTTGAAAATTTGAATTGTCTAAATTCCCATCAGTAACATCCTTTTCTTCAGGGACTATTATTATTGCAATAATATAGGCTAATATACCTATACCATAAGTAAAGCTTATAAGTACCCAGCCAAGCCTGACAATTGCAGGGTCAATATTAAAGTATTCTGCAATTCCTCCGCAGACCCCCGAAATCATTTTATTTTTCCTTGAACGGTATAATTGTTTTTGCATAAAAAAGCCTCCCCTTTAAAAATAGCTACCCTTTACTTTTGCCTATATCTTTATCAATTATGCCGTATATGCTCCATGCCCTGGTTAAAAAGCTGTAAAATGTGGTCATCATCAAGAGAATAAAAAATTGACTTGCCCTCTTTTCTAAATTTAACAAGTCTCATCGCCCTTAAAACTCTTAATTGGTGCGATATGGCTGACTGTGTCATATCAAGTATTTCAGCAATATCACAAACACACATTTCGTGCTTTGAAAGGACATATAGTATTTTTATTCTAGTTGGATCTCCTAAAACTTTAAACACTTCGGAAAGTTTTACTGCATCCCCTTCTTTTATCATATAAGCCTTTACAACATCAATTTTATCCTTATGCACTTCTACAGATTCACATCTGTCATCACAGCTATCAACCATCTTAAAAATCTCTCCGCAAAATTATTATACAAAATTCAAAATAATTATAACGATTTACTTGATACAATTATATTATATTGTCGGAAACCAGGTATGTCAATGTATTAATGTAGTTGATGCAGGACCTATTCATAAAAACTCAAACTTTTTACCCTAAATCATTCATAGTACCCAGATTATTCCATATGACGTTTATCAGTTTTAAAAAATAAAACTTTCATTGTCACAAATGAAGACATGCCTGTA
>JABUEW010000081.1 GCA_013314855.1 Bacillota bacterium
ATTACCCCCTGAATCACAATCCTGTCGTAACACGATATGACTCCATAGATTTTTTCTCTATATCTTTCTGTAATAAGCATGTCCTCACACCTTTGTCCATAGTATGATTTCATTATAACATGTGCGGTGCGAGTTTATAAACATTTTTTATTACTACACCATCCTCTTATTCTGACCCCTGACTCCTGAATTCTGACTTCTTATAAACCTTTTTGGTTCCGGCTTGTCCGTGTTAGGTTAATAACAACTCATACGAGTATCCTACTATAGTTCGCTTTAAAATATTAATGCAAATAAACCAATTCTCCAAAGCCCAACCCAACAAATCTATCCCGTAGAGTAGAAAAAGGCACAGATGCCCTTTCCCCCTCGTCAAATCGTACGTGTGGTTCTCCCGAATACGGCTTTCCAACAAACTTCATCTCTAAGCATTCACAAGTTACACCGAAGGAGCCTTCGCCATGTTTATCAACCTATGGTTTTTTATAAGGTATTGGACTGCTTTCTGGTTTGAAAACCGCCTCCTCCGTTGACTTTTTCTTTGTATTCTCATCCCCTTTCGGCTGAATGGCTCTTAGTCGAGTTGGACTTGCACCAACTGGCATTTATGCGCTTCGTGGCGCATCTACGGATGGTAGTCCTTCATATTCTTTATAACGAATACATCCTCCAAATTATGTAACATTATAAATTGCTTACCTGATTATTCATTTATCATTGGGCAAACAAGCGTTGGTTTTTCAAAGGGACTGTACCCTTTTTTCGTCCAATAAGGATTATAACTCCAAATAGATTTCAATAAACTTTTAACATCTATGCCTTTTTCAATAATCTTTGCTTCTAAGTATTTCTCTGCAATTTGATCTTTTTCTCGCTTTTTCCAATCCGCATTGAGCAAATTAGCAATCTTCCTAAATGCATACTCAAAGCATAATCCTGAAGTATAAACTTTAACGTCATAAAAGCTGCAAGGAGTTTCATCAAGCCAACTATAAGGGAAAAAAACCGTGCCTTGATCACCTATATGTCTCCACATTGCTACACTTCCATCAATATCAAGAGGATTAAAAGCTGCATGCTCATTGCCTTTTCTTATAACCAGCATGTTTATGTCGCTAAGAAATTCAGTTCGATACATGGGTAATAGCTTAAATCCTTCCTTATTATCTATCAAAAGCTCCTCGCCGTTATACTCAAAAGACACAAGTTCTCCTTCCACGACAATAGCACTGCAGTTTTCCAACAAAAATATATCAGCATCTGATGTCATATTGCTCGGTTGATTGCTTGATATATTGCTCGATTTACCAACCGCGACAAATTTACATATTTCCCATGTATTTAAATCAATGGTTACCCATTTATTCCCTTTTTGAGCATAATAAATCTTATCAACATTTCCAATAGCTCCAGATTTCGAACCGAAATAGGATGCACGGATTATCATATCGTATTCCAGAGGGACAACTTCCTCAAGGTCCGAATTGACAAGGCCATATTTTTTGCCCTTTCTTACGACGCTTACGTCAGAATAAAAATCTCGAACTTCATCATAAGGCAAATCACTTTTTTTATAGCCAAGCTCTTTATAGCTGATACCGTTTGAACCCATCTTAGTATCGGTATCTTTTAAAGTAACTTCAGGTATCGAGTTTTTTATTATCCGATAACCCACTACATCTTCGGGCAAGTTATTTAACATGCATGCCGTAATGTAAACCAATACAAAGATAAAAAATATAGATAAAGTTAAAATTTTATATTTCTTCATGTTATCCTCACCTTTCAATACGACTTAGTATGGCCATAATACTTACTAAATCGGTATCATCCCCTCCATCATTTATTTCTTAATCAAAATACCCGCAGGTGTATGTATCCGTCACGGTTTTGTTAGGGATTTTATATAGAAATTTTTAACTATTTTCTATTTTCAGCGCTTTGCATAATTTTTACAGCTTTTGTTTGGTCGATTTTGCAGGCTATATGGACAATATAATTTATAAATATCGAGATGACAAAATTTTAAATTCGGGGTATGTAACATATGAGCAATAGTGAATTTTGCCATTAAATTGCAGGACATACTTGAACTTAAATATACTCACAGGAGATGTTATATATTCTAAAACCTTGTCCTTAGGAACCCACATGACATCTATGGTTTCATTTGAAGCTGCCGGTTCACCTTCTATATAATCGCATATAAAATCAAACATAACCTTAGTTGGAACAGTTGTAATACCATCATAGAATAAATGCTGTCCTACATTGGAAGATATCCCTGCCAGGCATCTAACAGAAGCTTTTATCCCGCTTTCCTCCGTGATTTCTCGCAAAACACCTTCTTCAAGGCTCTCTCCTGCTTCAATTTGTCCTCCGGGGCATTCCCAACCTCTATTTACTGTTTTTACAATAAGAACATTTCCTTTCTTGTCAAAAACATAACCGCCTGCTGCGACAATATGTGTCGGATATGGCATTTTGAACACTTCCTCAGGTATTGAATTTTTGTTGAATACTGTATATATTCGACATTTTACTTCAAAATTCCTGCTTTAAATGCAATTTTTCAAAGTTCTTTGTCCTCATTTTTCAGGGGTAACTAATTAGGAACACAATAGAAGGGACGAATCAAAACACAATCTTCATCAGTATAATCTGAAACCTTATTGTAACTTGCACATATTATATTATGTTATTTATCAAAATGCAACATAAATATGAAACTTTTTCCATATGCAATTTTTTTCATGCTACTTTGTAATAAACATTTTAGAGCCATTACCACACTCGCTGCAGTACATAGCAATTAATTACTCAGCGTATAGTTTTAGAGAATAAATCCCGCATTCATGACGTGCCCAAGGCATAGTTATAATTCGATCGACGGCCATAGGCCGGGCGTCGAACAGGCAACGTTTCATATATATAATGTCTCTGCACTCAAGAAGTGCCTAAGTTTACAGGTGGCTGCAAGCCTTCGTGACGCTTCGACTTAGGTTTGCAGGCACCGCCTTGGTTAGCAAACGCATGATGGCAAATCCCAAATACTCTTACCATGGCAAGTCACCTATTCTAGGTTGAATATGATTACCGGAATCCGCTAAACTTACTTTATTTAGCCATTCACATATATTTTTGCTGCATCTATTGGTTCAATATCCGCATCAGAAGATCCTGATCCGGTTTTCAATTTCCCTGTATGGATTGCAGATACAAAAATCCCTTTATTTCCATTTTTACATACCTCATTCTTTGTCTCTTGTAATTCTATGCAGACTTTTTCTAATAAATCTAATACCTATTCATTCATTGCAGATTTTAAATTTTCTTTGCTTTTCTTAATTTTAACTCTTCATTCTCTTCACTAGCTAATTGATTTAAAATCTCTCTTATTATTTTCGCTTTAACTTTTAAATCTTCTTTATCAATACCCCTTTCTTTTATTTCTTTTTCCGCTTTTATTAATGATTCACTTAGGCTTTTAAGCGAAAGTAATGTTACTGCCAGGCAGAAAAAACTTTTGCATTTTCCATCATCGTAGCATCCAAGCATAGTCTGAAGAAAACTCATTCTTTGATTTTGTTGCTCAATAAAGGCAACAATCCCATATTCCTTTATATAATTCTGGTTTTGAATAACTCTTCTATGCGTTATAAATGAATCAGTTTCCCCTGTCTCTTTATCAAATCTGGAGCAAGGAAAATCTCCACATTCACCACAAACCTCTAAGCCTTTTTTCTTAACACAACATGTAATAAATGAACAGGAAGGATGTTTGTTTTCAAAATCAACACCGTAACAACCAGGACATTTCGAAGCGCCTTCGGTATAAAATCTCGGACATAAACCACAATCAAGTCCACAACATCCTAATGTAAAAATTTTTTTGCTCATGTTTTGTTTTTCTCCTTAAATTTTTTCATTTAACCCGCAACGATAGCGTGCATAATGTTCCCTTGCCAGATATCATTGAACATGCCCAAGACCGGCTCAACCGGACCCTCAGACCCCTTCTTCTTCGGTGGAGAAGCCCGGGCATTCATTTTCCTTAAGAATTGGATACATACATTTTCAAATGCTTTGGATGCATAGCTATCAATAAACGGTTTGACCGAGCATTCATATACACCATCTATATCACCTGCTTCAAGTTTAGACAGATTAGGGAACACAAATCTGTACCAAAAACTGAAAAAGTTATCTGAAATGCTGTATAATCCACGCTGAACATTCACTTTTTATCAATAAATATGCAAAGTATATTTTGCATATTTTAGGATTGGCTGGCAAGATGATATTGAAAGCCGCGCCAAAGATTTACAGAAATGGTATTTGTACCTGAACAGTACACAAAGCCTTTGTATTCACAACCCATATTGCGTAGCAATCGTTTTGCCATAGCTATTGCAGTGTGCACATATCCGTCACCGCCATCTACAAGAATAACTGCGCCATTCGGGAGCATCCGAATAAGCCGGAATATGCAGTTCCTCCATTCTTACGTGGTGATCCATTTATAATTAGTGTTTTCATTGAATATTACTCGCTTTCCATATTTGTAGAATAACACATAAATCTTATTCGCCGCAGGACGCGGCGTTCCTTACGCCTCATTTCATCTAACAGCCATGGATGCCCGATGTTCCTGAACCGGACCTACAGAGTCCTTCTCCTCTAGGAGCCTGCCCGAAAATACCAGGTTAACCAGGCGGACTGCAAGAGGAATGGTCATGGACTGCATCATGATACAAGAGGTTGCAGGTTCTTTGCCATAATGATGTTCGAATGCAGCATCAAGTTTGACAAGCCTGCGGCACGGATGCTGCAGGCGCATGCCCTGAGGCAGGAGGCCAAATGGCTTGCGCCTGCATTGGAACGAGCAAATGGCATTAGAACCTGCCCTTGAAGTATCCTGAATGCAGGAAGTGACACTTCCTCTTTCATGAGTACGCCTTTTCGAGCAGACTCCTAGGATATACAGTGTAACAGTCCAGCGTCTGCGACGTGGTTCAGCCTTACAGGGAGGTGCTTATGCCCAATGAAATTTCGCGGGCTAATGCACCTACCAACTCGGTTAGGCTGATACATGCGGGCAGGATAACTTCTTGCAATACTTCTCCAAACTTACATCCTGCTATGCCTCTTATGCAGGCGCATTGCTATGTGGAGTCGGTTTTTCCCTTTTAAAAAGCATAGTTGGACTTTATCTTGTACATCAACTACTGCACCATTTATAAGTTTCTTCATTTATAAGTTTCTTAATGTATAGATATATCTTTACCTGTATCTATTATTTCTTTTATAAAAGGATTATCACTTATCATGTCAATATCTGAAAAACCTACTGGTTCAATACATATTTCCTTATATCTTCTCGCTAAAGAAAATAAAAAGGCGGTCACTTCAACAAACTTCTTGTCTTTAAAGCTTTCCGAAAATATTGCAATATCCAAATCACTACCCTCATCATATGTTCCTTTTGCATATGATCCATAAAGAAATGCCTTGTTAACTCTTACATGCTTTTTAACTTCTTTCACATAATCCCGTGCAATCTCTTCTACTTTTTTAAGGATATCATCCATCTGAATACCTCCTTCGATGCATCCAATGTATCTTTTGCTTCAGCTTTACCAACAATCTGTGAAATTTTTTCTTTAAAAGATGGATATCTGCCTTGTAAGTAGTAAGCTGCAAGCCTATCAAACAAAGCGTATATTTTATCATCTGCCTCAATATTAAGTTTATCTATAACTTTGCTAAAAATAAAACTAATATTATGAACTCGAGGCACATTGTCATCTATGTAGTAAGAATATAATCCTTTCGCCAACTTCTCTAAAGCTTGTTGACACATAAAAACAACATATAAGTACCTACCGGAATTAAACATTGATTCTGCTGTAACCATATCATACTCAGCAATATCTAACCAATATAAATATTTCTCTTTTTTGTCCATTACTATCACCTTTCACAAGAAATTAGAATAGTAAGTTCCTGTAAATAATTATAATCTATTTTTATTGATATTTCAAACTAAATCAGTATTATGGCCCTCCTTTTTATATATCAGAACACTACAGAGTTATTGTCAGATTGAAAAACCGCTTTCACAGAACGGATTGGCTTCACGATGCCGATTAACCGGGCTCACAGAGCTTTTCTTCGCTGGCGGTGCTCCGCACCCGGTGAATCGGTATGGCAAGCCCTTCTTCATGCTCTCACTTCAGGACCCTACTTCATGCTTATTCCCTCGAGCCCTTATGTGAAGCCGTTGTTCTCCGAAGTGGAGAACCCAGCAAAGCCAAGCCGCCACGGACAGCGGTGCCTTAAATGCTATTGCATATCAATTTTTTTCGTTACATAAAGTGAAAAGTCAAATAAACTTCTTCAGAAAATCCGCCAAACGAGTTGTTTTCAATAAGTGTTTTGTCACTTCAGTCCTTCTTGGGGTCAAGAATCTTATTGCCGGTTACCTCCCATATTCCATCATTTTGTAAACGAATAAATGGATAATTTGTTCTTATCAAAGGTGGCGGACCAAATTCCTGTAGTAGTTCTTTTAATTTCTCTTTTGTATTTTCATAAGAATTTAATCTTGGTTCTTTATTATCAATCCGTCCTAGCACATATAAAATTAATATGGGTATAAATCTCTGTTATCTTAGAGCTTACATGCCACAAGAGTTCATGTATGCAGCGCAAGTCACTATCATTTTCCAAAAGGTGCGTTGCAAATAAATAGCGCTTATATTAAGCTCAATATAAACGTTATCTTCTCACTCCTGTATTAACAATATTAACTTTAACTTCGTTATCTTTCGGATATATGAATGTAGCAATTTCATCAATAGGTTTGCGTTTAGGTGCTAATGGTTCATCTACGGAATAACCAATAGGAATAATTGCTACAGGTCGCAGATTATCACTAAGACTTAATATATCAGCACAATTTGTTTCGTCAAAAGCTCCAATCCAACAAGCCCCTAATCCAAGTTCTCTTGCACAAAGTAATATGTTTTGAACAGCAGCAGCTGTATCTTGAATACAATATAAAACGCGTCCTCTTTCTTTATATCGCTGCTCCGATTTTGAAATGTCAGCACAAACAATAATTAAAACAGGCGCTTTTAATATCCAATCAGTATGATATACCTTTTCAAAGACTTGTGATATTACTTCCTTGTCCTTTATTACATAAAAATGCCATGGTTGACAGTTACCAGCACTTGGAGCCCAACGTGCCGAATCTAACAACATTAAAATTAAGTCATCTGATACATCCTTTTCAAGATAGTTTCTGATGCTCCTTCTTGATTTTACCAATTCATTGAAATTCATTTATTTACCTCCCTTAACAAGGTGGGAATCCTGGTTTTGCATCTCTTTGTAAATTATCTGGGGTTCATAGATATCCCCGATGCCCGTTATTTTCTTCCTGTCGGGCAAAAACAGCGGCTTAAGCAAGCTTAAGCAATTGTCTAAAACATTATTATAGCGTTCAAGATTAATTAGCACGGTTTCCTCAAAATCATATCTTTTCTCAAAACTGAACTCAAAGGATTTTCTTATGGTATCAATGTACAAATCCGTCAAGCTGTACCTGTTGAGGATTAAGTCCCTTTGCTCGGTTATTACAATACCGATATTATGATGGATCTCCATAATCTCTGCTTTTGCTTTTGCCAGCTTTTGCTCAAAGCCCTTGCTCATTTGAAATTCTTCCTTGATTTTTTCTTCAGCCATCCGGATCATCTTCTGGATCTCTTCCATAGTCTCATATTCTTCCGCCAGCATTGCATATGTGCCCTTTATTAGCGCTTCATACTGCTCAACATCTACATTATAGATGTTCTGCTTTATGGACAATATGAAGTTTTCAATGTCTTTCTTAAATACCTGAAAAGATCTCTCGTTAATGGATAAAGGCGTTTCAAGACTTTTAAAATTAGTTTTAAGAAAATCGTCCAAAAGCAAAACCCAGGGCTTATGCTTTTTGTATTTTTCAGGATTTGCAAGATAGCCTTCAATGTTCAGCTTGTCATGCAATATGCGGATTTCCGGAATAATTTCATCATATTTGCATTCAGGCTTTATTATATTGTATCTTTTATGAAGCGGCGGCCACATCCCATTTGACCCGGAATTTTTAACAGGTGCAATGATGTTGTTTTTTACAAGTTCAACAACAATATTATAATACTCTTCATACTCCGTAACAGAAATATACTGCCTTAGCTTCTTTTCAGTTATTCTCGCCTTATCATATTCCAATAGTTTTCTGCTTATTTGATTTATCTCACGCAAATTCACTTATTCTCTTCCCCCGCGTCTTACCTTCCTCTTTGTATTGAGTTTATCATAACAGTTAAAATAATACAATTATAACAATACTCATTTGCATTTTCTTTTGTCAAGAAAAATATGGCGGTCAAATACCGGTTTTCCTAGCATATATTCGTTTTAAGCAACAAATTTGTCGGAGATTTATTGTAGGTGGTTGATTTTAACACGAAAATAGTGTATATTTATAACGGAGGTGGAGAAAATGCTTAAGAATATAACATTTAGTGCTGATAAGCATATAATTGAAAAAGCGCGTAAAAAAGCGATAGAAAATAATACCACGTTGAACGAGCTATTTAGAGAATGGTTGTATAGTTATTCCAAAGATAAAAACAGTGAAGAATTTGAAAATTTCATTAATAGAGTATCCTATGCCAAGGCCGGAAGGAGATTCACCCGGGATGAGCTTAACGAAAGATAAGTATTTTATCGATACAAATATCATAATATATCTCTTTGATAAAAGAGATAATGATAAAAACAGAAAAGCAATAGATATTGTAAAGTATGCTCTTGAAGAAGGAAAGGGAATTATAAGCTTTCAGGTAATTCAAGAATTCTGTAATGTTGCTTTAAAAAAATTTGAAATACCTCTCAGTATAGACGATTGCCAAACCTTCCTTGAAAATTATCTTATGCCTATATGCCCCATATTTCCGGGCATGGATATATACAAAAAGGCTCTTGATACAAAAAGAGATACGGGATTTGGATTTTATGACTGCCTTATAATTGCATCAGCATTAAAAGGAGAATGCAAGATATTATTCAGTGAAGATATGCAGGAAGGATACAATTATAAAGGTCTTAGGATTATTAATCCCTTTAGCGCCTGAATATTTGAACATCAATAAGATCAATAACAAATAAACCAAATTCATTGAGCCAAAATTATGATGCGAGGTTATATCAGAATGAAAAAGGCAACTGCTTTTATAGGTTTTAATTCCGGTATTATATATAACCTTACCTGCTTTTGATAACTTTGCTTATTTTCCACTTTCCGGTGAGGTAATAAATAAATATGATAACAGCCGCGCCAAGGCTGGCGAGCGGAGCTGCCAGTCCTAATCCCCACATACCCATCTTAAGGACCTCACCAAATAACACTGCAAACGGAATGCGAAACCCAAGCGATGACATAATGCCGCCAACCGAAGAAACAATTGTATGTCCTGAGCCTGTTATGATTCCGTTCAGGCAGAATGTGGCAGGCACAATCAAATAGTCAAGGGTAAAAGTCTGCATATATTCCACCCCGGAAGCGATCATATCCGGATCATCGCCAAACATGGACAGAATCTGTTCCGGGAACAAACGTGTTATTATAAATACCACGCACGATACTGAAAAAGCAAGCATAAATCCGGCATAAAAAGTTTTTTTGGCCCGATCAATCATGCCCGCTCCTATATTCTGAGCCACCATTGCCGAAACCGATGAGCCTACCGCAATGGCAGGCAGTATGGCAAATCCGTTGTACTTTCCCACAATACCGATAGCAGCCGATGCGCTTACCCCCATACCGTTTGCAATAGTAGTAAGAACGAGAAACGAGAGGTTAACAATGACATTTTGAATCGAAATGGGAGTACCTACACGCATCAGCATGAAGAACCGGTTTTTATAAAACCGGAAGGATTTGAATTTGAAATCAAATTCAAAATTACTGTGTTTCAGATAGATGATGCAGAAAATCATGCTGACAGCCTGAGAAATAATTGTTGCAAGCGCCGCGCCGCTTGATGCCATATCAAATACCCCTACAAGCAGAAGGTCAAGAAAAATATTAATTACACAGGCAATGGTAACAAAAATCAGTGGTCGTCTGCTATCGCCCAGGCCACGCAAAATGGCCGAAAAGGCATTGTATCCAAAAATAAAAACCGTTCCCGATAAAGTAATGTTAAGATAATTCTTTGCTTGTCCATAAGCCTCCTCCGGAGTGCGGATCAACACGAGAATCGCATCGGACAGAATCATCATCAGTACGGTAATGATAACCGCCGCCATTAATAGAAACGTAATCAGTGTTTTTATGGATTCATTCATGCTTTTTCGGTCTCCTGAACCCAGAAACTGGGCAATGACAACAGTCCCGCCAACACTTAAACCGACAACGATATTTGTAATTAATAAAGTAACCTGTCCGCCTATATTAACCCCGGATACTCCGGCAGGGCCGACAAAATTTCCGACGATCAGCATATCCGCTACATTATAAAGAGTTTGTATCAAATTCGAAAGCATAAAAGGCAGGGCAAACTTAATAAGCTGCTTTGCCACATTACCTTCTGTAAGATTCCTTTCAATTGTTACGCTTTTCATCTTTTCTTCTCCATCAAGTGTCATAATACATTTGGCAAATTTGCCTTACAAACTTGCCTTAAAAGTTTATTGCTCTTAGTTAAAAAGCATGTTCAATACTGTACAATATTTGCTAATACTTGTCAATGAAAATTTTTTTGCATATTGAATATCATATTGCATATAAATTTTTGTAAAAAACGGAACTAAAAATGATGGAAAATGGAAAAGAATAGTAAGGAATACTGGCTCTCCTGCCGATAAGCCGGAAGTCTGTCCTCTTTGTTTTATTTATAACTTCAATAACTTCAATCAAGCAGGCCAACTTCCTTGCTTTATTTATAGCCTCAAGCCGGGTTTTAGCTCCCAGCTTTCCGAAAAGGTTAACATTATGGTATTTTACAGTACTAAGAGCTATATTTAATTCTTTTGCAATTTCACTATTTGACAGTCCATCCGCAAGCAGATGCAAAACTTGATTTTCCCAGGGGGTTAGATGACTTATTAAATATGGACTAATACCACTTTCTACGGTTTTTATCACCTTTATACTTTTTACAGCGCACCCAAGCAACTTTTCCGCATAAGCCGCGGGCACGCTCTTATTTCCCCGGTATGTCACATATGTTTTAAGCAAATCGTACATCGGAGCAAGCTCATCTGCAAAGCTTCTCACATATCCTTCTTTACTGCCTATCTCAAGAGCCTTTTCAATATAATGCATCGAATACGCTTCATCGCCCATGCCGGCAGCCGCAATAGCAAGCAGGTTGAGTATCTCAACCTCGCTATGCAATCATGCCGCTCCTTCGGCAAAAATTAACAGCCTTCTGAGCAATATGTCCGCATCACTCAATAAGCCCTTTGCCATCAGTACCCTTGCATACACAATCAGCTCAAATTCTTTCGCACGGCTTATTTCATGATAGATGCCTAGTTTACATGATGCAAACCACTTTTCAACCTTCTTTGTACCTCCGGAATCAATATGCAAACGTGTTTTAAAAGCATTAAGCATATAAATCCAATGAGGTTTGCCCTGCTTTTCAAGCCATCCCTCATATTCCTGCACTACATGCAAGGCTCCGTTCATATCGCCCTGCGCTCTTTTTATTCGCGAAATGGTTGTTATGGCAGGTACAAGCGCTCTGGGGCACTCGGAGTCAATTGCCTCATCGATTGCCGAAAGAAGACAGGGAAGCGCATCTTGAATCCTGTTGCTCATAATAGTACTCCCCTTCGCAGGCGCCGATACAATAGTGAGCTTATGAGTAAGCGCCCGGTTCAGTCTCTCGGAAAGACGGCTTCTAAGAATCAAGCGGTTGTTTATCTCAGGCTGGCTGCATTTGGTTTTTATTAAATTCTGTTGGAATAATTTTTCATTTTCCATTTTTGGTATTCCCATACACAATTCTTATTTATAGTATACCAAATTTCACGCAAAGACGGAAGAATTCCTGAAGCAGGAAACATCATTAAATCATCATTCCAAAAATGTTTCATAAAATGTTCACATTTTCATCACTTTTTTAGTGTATAGTGTATAATAGAAAATAGTTGTTTCAAGATTGATTGAGTACACCTCCTCAATATGCCTGAAACAAACAATATGGATTAAGGAGAGTGCAAAATGAAAAAATTTAAAACAGTATTGGCCCTAATTCTCGTCATTGCCCTTGCACTGGTCGCATATTTCAGTTTCTTTTCCAATAAAAAGACTGATGATGTTTCGGAAGATGCTTCGTCAGCTGCCGGCTTCAACTTCAGTGATAGCATTGACGACAACGGCTTCTGGAAAAACATCAGAGCGCTGGATTATGTCGAGCTGTGTGAATATGTGGGAATATCCATACCAAGCAATATCCACGAGATTTCGGACGAATCCGTACAAACAGAAATTGACTCTATTCTGGCCGAATACGCCTCTAAAAAGCAAATAACAGATCGTGCGGTTGTAGATGGCGATACAGTCAACATCGATTATGTCGGCAGTATCGATGGAGTGGAATTTGACGGAGGAAGCACCGAAGGTTTAGGCACAGAGGTTACCATCGGAGTTACAAGCTATATTGACGACTTCCTTGAGCAGCTTATCGGGCATACTCCAGGTGAATCATTTGATATTGAGGTGACGTTCCCTGAGGATTATGGCAACGAAGAACTCAATGGAAAAGATGCCGTATTCGCAGTAACACTGAACTATATCGTCGAAACAATCACACCCGAGTTGACCGACGATTTTGTTGCGGAAAACTTGTCGTCGTCCTACGGCTGGAATACCGTTGCAGATATGGAAGCGGATATCAGGAATTCTCTGAAAAGCTCAGCCGTATCAGGCTACGTGCAGGAATACATTATGGAGAATACAACCGTTACATCACTTCCCAATAGCCTCCTTAAATATCAGGAAAACTCGTTGATCAGCTATTATCAGGATTATGCGAATTATTACAACATGGACCTTAAGGAATTCCTGAACACTTATGTGGGCGTTTCAACTACTGAGGAGTTGCTTGAAAAGTCCCTTGACGATAATACAAAAACCGCTACATTCTATCTTATTGTTCAGGCTATTGCCGAAGATGCCGGCATTTCCGTCACCGATGATGATGTGGCGGAATATTTCACAGAGTACATGAAGATGGAGGATTACTCGGAGTACAAGGAGTTTTACGGCATGCCATATCTTAAGTTGATTGCGCTTAACCGGGCGGTTATGGATTATCTCGAAGATAACGCCATCATGGAATAAAATTAATTAAATTATCTTATCATATTGGCAAATATCTCAATTGCGTGGCGGCAAACTCATCCGCTCCAAGTCAACCGCCTTATATCCGGTTCTTGTTCATCGGACCTGGGAGTCTGCCCGGAAATAGCAGGTTATCCGGGCGGGCTCCTGGACTACTTCCATCGATACATTCTTTTCTGTCGTTATAATTGCTCACAAGCATTGTTTCCGTTACTAATGTGCCTTTAAAGCTCCTGGCAAAGTCTAATGCGCCTGTCATGATTTTATTTAAATCCAAATAGCCGTGAGGTCTGTCTACCCTATGCCATGCACTGCTATCTGCAGCATCTATCTTAAACGATACCCAATCCGCCTTCATTAAATCTTTTTTAACATCATCCATCCATAGCAGTGAGGCATTTGTTATTACGGCAATTTTTACATTAAATTTCTTCAACAGATCAATTTCCTGCCCAAGGTTTACGTCAAGAGTAGGTTCTCCGTCAGCAACATATGTGATATAATCCACATGTTGTCCTCTGGCATCCAATTCCTTCATCTTTTTTTCCATCTGATTAAATATGTCTTCAGGCTTATAGAACTTGCACCTCTCAATCCGCATCCTGTTTGTCCTTCCGATCTGACAGTAAACACAGGAATAAGAACATGTCTTGGGTGGAATATTATTTATTCCCAGGCTCTGGCCTAAGCGTCTTGACGGAACAGGCCCAAAAACTATTATCTGCTAATATCCTCCAATTTTATTATATATCTTTCCAGGTTATATTAAACCTCTATTGCTTCATTAGGGCACTCGCTTACACATGCCCCACATTCAATACACTCATCACCAACCAACGCTTTTCCGTTTTCAATCCTGATTGCTTCAACAGGACACACATCAACACATGCCCCACAACCGTTACATTTACTACCATTAATTTTCGCAGCCATTACAATACCCCCTGTTATAATTCTTAAGTATATTGAATTATTCAAACAAATAAAAAAATGCCAGACAGAAAACAGAATCATACTTATCTCTTCTTCTCTGCCTGGTTCATAAATTATCAATATATGAGCCAGTTTCAATATGAGCTACCATAACCATCTTCTGCATGCAAACCCCCGTCCGCGTCCTCTTCTAAATGCTCCGAACGGATAGAACCTTCTTCTCATACGGAAGCCACCATAAAAGTATGCGTATGGGACAGGCATATAGCTGGTAAATCCACCGGTATGATAAAGGCTATAAAGGTATTTTAGTCCATAATACTTATTGCCTAAAAAACCGTATCCGGACAAAAACTCATTGATATTACCTCGTATTTATCTGTTTACCGGTAAAAGTTTTAAATATCTTTCATTTTCGGTATCAATTATCCACAAATCAGACTGCCTTACTTTGCTTCTTGTTACTTCCCTGGATTGATGACCATCTTCCAGTATAAACCATCCATTATTTTTAATTATTCCGTAAAGCTGTCCTAAGAATTCTTTTGGATTATCAACCTGATGAAACATATCCAATGCATAAACCACATCAACACTTTCACTTGCAATTTCACTACAGTTATCTTTATATAAAACAGGAATAACATTATGAAGGTTAAATTTCGCAATACATTTTTCAACATGTTTTATAGCTATTTCATTAATATCTATGGCAAACACCTTTCCTGTTTCACCTACTAACATTGATGCCTGCTTAATATACCGTCCGGGTCCACACCCAAAATCCACTACAGTAAAACCTTTTTCGATTCCAAATTCATCTAAGATATTATCAGGCTTAAATAACAAATCTTGTATTTTATAGGTTAATACCATCAAGTTATAGGCAAAATTGGATTCTCTGCGCCCTTTCATCCTTTTTCCCTTTTCTTTCTTATTGAAAATAAAAATCAATCTTTATATTTATCGGTTATTAAGAGTTTACTTCATGCACATATTCCCAATAGCGTTTTCCGCAGCATTTACCAGTTGATAGGCGATAGGAGATGCAGTAAGGGCAGGATGTGTACCGGTTTGAAACGTAGCAATATCGTCAGCTGTCATTCTCTGGTTTATACATGCACTTACTGCATTGATAAGTTCCCCACCACTGGTAGCTCCGGTAATCTGACCACCTAATATGACACCGCTTCCGGCTTCAAAAATCAGCCTTACTTTTAGATTAGCAGCTCCCGGCATACACCCGGGGTGACGGTTGACAGCTTCAGACTCACCTACAATAACATTATAGCCCTTCGCCTCTGCCTGTGACTTTGTCAAACCTGCTGCAGCAAAAGCTCTACCACCTAATACAGTTGAATATACTCCAATTACACCCATATTGACACGTCGTATTGAAAACAAGTTTGCACCAGCCATTCTTGCTTCCATTGTTGCTATTGAAGCTAATTTTAAACCGGATGGCTTGCCATCAAAAAATGAAACCTTCTCGGCGCAATCACCGCACGCAAATATATCATCATCACTGGTCTGCATATACCTGTTGACCTGGATTCCTTTTGTAGGACCAATTTCAAGACCTGCTGCTTCAGCAAGCTTTATATTCGCAGCTGCGCCTATTCCCATTATTACCATGTCCGCTTTTATTTCTTTTCCACTATTGAGTTTTACTCTCTCAACAGTTTCACATCCAAGAAATGCATCAACTTTTTCATCCAGCAGCAAATTAATATTCTGTTCTTTCAGCACCTTTTCGGCATTTATGCAGAATTCCTCATCATAAACCAACTGCAAGCAGTGGCTTAACATCTCAACTATGCTTATATTCAGGTCAGGACGTCTTCTGCGGCATTCCTCTGCAATTTCCACTCCAATAAACCCACATCCCACAATGCAAAGGTCATTTGCCTTCTCCAGTTTTTCAATCATGTTCTGTAAATAGGGTACATCCTTATTTATTGCAAAAATATTTTTCTTTTCCGTACCGGGTATTGGAGGAATAACTGGATTGGAGCCTGTTGCAAGTATTAGCTTTCTATATTTAAACATTTCTCCGCTTTTAGTAGTAAGAATATGCTCATTTCTATTAATGCCCATAACTTCATCAACTGCATATTCTACTTTATTATTTGAAAGTATATTGTCAGCCGGTATCAGGTTCTTCATGGGAGACCCTACAATTCCGAATGCATAGGGAATTCCACAAGGTATAGAAACAAGACTTTCTTTCCTGATCAAAAGAATGCTTTTCTCCGGGTAATGCTTTCTTGCGGTAATTGCAGCTGTTATACCCGCTGCACTACCTCCAATAACCACAATATCAAATTCCTTCATGATATAACCCCCTCTTTTTGGGCTTTTGCCCATTTATATTATATATATTATATTAAATTTATACAATTCGTCAATATAGTATAAGATTACTGTCTCTGTGAAAACGCTCTTGCCAATTCAAATATTCTATCTCCTGCATGCTCGAAGAATTCCATGTAAGCCGAACAATAACGATTCAATACCGGCCTGTTTTCCTCAAAGGGTTCTCTGTCTCTTCTGCAGCCTCCCCTGCATAGGTTAAACCATTTACATTCCTTGCACTTAGGATCCACATATTTTGAAACTTCTATAAATTTGTTGGCTGCTTCGGAATTCCTTATCTCTTCAAATGAAGAATTCTTTAAATTGCCAAGATACCTTTCATCAATAACATAAAAATCGCATGGGTAAACTCCTCCGTTTGCTTCAACAACAAACTGGCAGGAGCATACGCCCGACATTCCGCATGCTTCAGGCCTGTAACCCATTGCAATTCCTACAATATTATCAAAATATCTTATGCTAATCACATTTCCTCTAATCACATCGGCATACCATTGATCAAACAATGTTTTCAGAAAATAGGCATACCTTTCGGGAGTCAACGAATATTCGTATCCTCCCGGTTTTTTGCCAAGCGGATCAAGGCATGGAATAAACTGCAAATACCTGAAATTATGTTTTTTATAAAAGCTGTAAATTTTGTTTATATGTCTCGCTACATCAGCCGTTACTACAAAAAGAATGTTGTATTCGACATTATGCTTATTGAAGTAGTTTACTGTTTCCATGACACGCAAAAAGGAGCCTTTTCCATTCGGTCTTACCCTGTAAGAATCATGGATATCCTTTGGTCCATCAAGCGAAAGCCCTACTAAAAACTTATTTTCAGCAAGGAATTTTGCCCATTCGGTATCAATAACCATACCATTAGTCTGAATTGCATTGTTTATTTGTACTTTTTTAACATTATATTTCTTTTCAAACTCGATCAACTTTCTAAAAAAATCAAGCCCTGCCAGGGTAGGTTCCCCACCCTGAAACGCGAAACTACAAGCATGGTCAGCATATTCCAGCGCCTTCCTTACAAGAGTTTCCAATGTTTTTATATCCATCATGCCATAAGAATCAGTCTGCCTGTTCTCCGCTATCGGATAATAAAAACAATACTTGCACCTTAGATTGCAGTTGCTTGAAGCCGGTTTAATCAGCAAACTTATAGGAGGCATTTGCATATCCCACCTTAAATATTATCATATATGACAGTAATGCGTTTTCTCTATGTTCAGTTTTTTGCCGGGCAACAATCCTTGCCTTGCAATTATAACTTTTGCTTGTATAACTTTTGCTTGCAATTATAGCTTAAAGCTTTTGACAAGTTGGGCAATAATAGATACTTCCTCCCATATAGGCTTCTTTTTTAATTATATCGCCGCATGCAGGGCAAGGCTTGCCTGCGGTGTTTTTACCAAGCCTGGTTTTATATCCGCCAAAGCAGCCAAACAAATCCCTTTCGGTATCCCTTCCACCCTCAAAAGTCATTTCTGCAAGAGTTGATTTTATTGAGTCATATCACAACTTTTTTGTATAACTTATCACATTTTTTATTGTACATTATTTTACCATAAGTCCTTTATAATTTCATTCTTTTCCATACTAATCATTTCCTCACAGTACTCCTCATGATGTTCTCCATTAATCAAACTCATGATTATTCTTTTGATACTATTTTCACTTTTTCTTCTTCCATTCGCAATCTCAAAATCTTCATTGCAAATTTTTTGGTGAAACTCTTTAAATAATTCAATAGCTTTACTTGTTTCTTGGGAAAATCGATTCAGGATAAATAGGGTGTCTGTTAACGAATTATTATTTGGATTTATATACTCATTATAACTACTCCATTTATAATCTTCCAATTTATCTACCATACCTGCTTTGCGTGGATTCTGATGAATGTATCTTACTAATGAAAATAAATATCTTTCATCCTCAATTGCCTCACTTTTATATCGTTCTCCAAACAATACACCATTTCTCAAATATTTCCTATTAAACCATCCAGCATATTGACTCAATATCTTTGACATAATTTTTACAATATCTCTTTCATGTTTCTCTTTAATAAATAGATGCGCATGGTTACTCATAAGACAATAGGCATATATATTATATTCAAATTCATCTTTAACTTTCTTGATTTTTTTAGCATCTTCTCATAATCTTGTGATTCTTCAAAGATATTCTGTCGGCTTATTCCTCGAAAAACAATATGGTATAATCCTGTTTTACTTATTCTTCTAGCTACTCTTGCCATTATACACCACCTAAGTAAAATTATACCATATATTCTATATTATTTCAACCCCCAAATGTATTTTAACGTTTTTTGCCCCGTCCCCGAAACCTCCCCCCGAAACCTCCGTCCCCGAAACCTCATGTGAATGAATATTTTAATATTATAGCACGAATATATTTTCTCATCAATCCTGAATATCCCAAAACA
>JABUEW010000082.1 GCA_013314855.1 Bacillota bacterium
GGTTGCAGTGGTTAAGCCGTCACTCCACTTGACAAAGTGGTAGCCTTCATCCGGTACAGCAGTTACAGCAGTTCCATTACTTCCATGAGTAACAGTCTGGGTTGCACTTCCTTCAATGCTTCCGTGTCCTCCTGCTGTATAGGTCAGTGTGTATTCATTTATCGCAAAAATTGCAGTCACCGTCAGGTCGGAAGTTATATTACTAAAGTCAGCATCCCAGCCGGTGAAATGGTAGCCTTCTCTGGTCGGTTCTGACGGTGCTGTCGCTGAGCCGCCATGCTCTACTGCCTCTGTCTTAAGTTCACTTCCGTCCCAGTTCTTGAAGGTTACTGTGTAAGTGTTTACGATATTAAATTCATCACTTTCGCTGTAACTCGAGGATACTTCTGCATCACTGGCTTTTACTCTGAACCTTGCCGATGATGTATTAATTCCACCGGTATCGCTGAAAGCGAACGATGTATTAGTTCCTGAATATACATTCGTTATCCAGATATTCCCATCCCAAAAGTCAACTGTGTATGTTATAATGTCTCCTTCTATATCTGTTGCTTCTCCCCAAGCAACATTTATATTGCTTCCACTTACAAAGGACTGCCCCAATGATGGCGTTGTAAATGCGCCAGGCTGAGACGGAGCATCATTTACGGCATTTACGGCAATGTTTGCTGTTTCCTCAGCTTCACTAAAATACGTCGATCCTCCGTTGACAGTGGTATTGGCTGTCTGGCCGGAAGAACTGATCCATGCAGCTCCGCCGTGAATAATTCCGTTGTGGCTTCCAGGCCCGCTATCTGCCACAACCGTCCCATTCCCTTCATTAAACTTCCAGTAGCCTATAAGTCCGCTTTCATTTCCCGTTAAAGAACCGTTAGCCATGTTGGCCGCCAATTCGGCTTCGCTGCGCTCCACGCTCCACAAGCGAAAATCGCTGAAGATTCCTCTGCTGAAACGCTGCATTGTCCCGCTGTTGTTCCATGCGCCTAAACTGAAACTGCTTACATTAATGCCGGGGATATTTGCCAAGTTACGATACTTTGTCTCTTTATATACGCCGTCCACATAAAGCTTGTAATTTCCAGTAGCTTTGTTAATTGTAACGGCAATATGGGTCCATCTGCCGACAATCTGATTGAAGTCGTAATCAAATCGGACGTACGGTGTCGGCGAACCATATACTGCAATTTCCAGCTGTGTCGGGTTTCCCTTGAGGAACTGGCTGTGCAGCAAGCCAGGTATTTCCCAGTTATTGCCATTCATGATGACATTAAAGCCGTCTGAAAAGCTATCTATACGTATCCAACTTTCTATCGTAATGGCGGGATAAGTACCCAAACCAGATACAGCCACATAATCATCAACGCCATCCAGCTGCAAGCCTGCCGCATTATTCTGCCATGCTCTGTATGTAAAGGTGGATGTTCCATTCCAATTGGCATTGGGCACAAAACGAAGGCGGGCATTTTCGTCCAGTAGAAGGGAATTGGCGCTAAGATCTATAACTCTTCCTGTTACATCACTGACATCCAGCCATGTAATGCCTCCGTTTATTGAGTACTGCCATTTACCGTTGGTGTTATCTACCGATGTAACAGCTATATTTTCAGCCGTTGAGCCATCAAAGTAGGTAATCGAGCCATCCGTAACAATTTGTGCAATTGTATTTCCGTTTGAAGAATAATCATCTTCATCAATTGAATTGAGCATCGGGAATCCATCTGTATCCAAAACCGGCGCACTGTATGCTGGTGTGGCATTTACAGTTAGCGTTGCTTCATCGCTGGTCACACTGCCCGCTGCATTGGTTACCACTACAGTGTAATTTCCAGCGTCCGCCACCTGGGCGTTGTTGATGGTCAATGTGTCCGTGGTGGCTCCGCTGATATTGCCGCCGTCAGAAAGGTTATTGTCGTCCTTCTTCCACTGGTAGCTCAAAGGTTCAGTTCCTGACGCTGTTACCGTGAAGAAAGCTGTCTGTCCCGCGGTCACCGTTTGGCTGGATGGTTGAGTGATGATGGTCGGAGCTACAGGAGCTGCCGTGACGGAAACCGGTACGGTTACATCTGCTGTATCCGTCCCGTCGCTGACTGTGACAACAAGCGAGGTGCTGCCCACCGCCACGCCGGTGAGCGTTACGGTGCCGCTGTCAAGGCTTGCCGTCGCCTTTGCGGAATCCGGACCTGTCACAATGGCCGTGATGGTCAGCGGGTCATTGTCCACATCCTCAGCGATGTCGGCTGCGTTAAAAGCGGCTGTGCTTCCTTCAGTAACGCTTTGGGTTGGCACCGGATCTTTCGCTGCGGGCGGATTATTCGGATTTACCGTCAATGTGGCGGCATTACTGGTAACACTACCGCCATATAGGTTACTCGTTATCATTACAGTGTAGCTGCCTTCGTGCGATTTCTTGACATTATTGATAGTCAATGTTGGTATATTTGGTAAAGTGACATATCCATCACCTGTATTCAGTTCAACGCCATCCTTTTTCCATTGGTATCTTAAGTCTACTCCTCTTGCCTCTACAGTAAATGTAGCTGTTTTTCCCTCTGTAACTGTTAAATCCTGCGGTTGAGAGTCGATTAGAATTTGCGCACCATAATCCATAATCCTGAGATTGTCAAATCCCACTGTCAATCCGCTACCGCTGGATTCAACATAGAAAACAAAATTAATTTTATTTGAGTCAAAGCTTGACATGAATTTTTCATAACTGGTCCAAGTATTGTTATTTCCTTTCTCTCCGGTTGATGAGAATTCCTTGATAATCGTCCAGTTCGACTGGTCGTTTACAAAATCTTCCGCATTATAATTTCCAAAACTGTACGCAACAATCACCCGATAATTCATGGTATAATCAGACGGTAATTTTATATCAATAGAGGAACTATAATTTTTCCACGGATAAAGGGGGTATGATAATGTCCTGGCGGTTACAACCGGCCCGTTGGCAATTACCTGCAGCTGATTATTGAACTTGCCTGCATTACCGCCCGGAGCTGTATTCCAGGTAGCTGCACTTTCGGAGGGAGAGCTGAATTGGCTGCTAAAGCTCGGCATCGACTGAAATTCCTGCGAAATTATCTGAGTAGCGGCATAAGCTTCAGATGAAGAATATACCAGGTATACACCTAATATCATTACAATTATAAGAATTCCCACGCATTTTCTCATGATTTACTGAGCCTCCTTTGTAAAAAGAAAAGTTTATGAAAAATCCTCCACCAAAACAGCATATCTGTAAACCAATTAATTCAGACAATAAATGCCGGAATATATGACTGCTTCTATATTTATGAATGAAATCATAATGCATTTTTCAGCCATACTTTTTGTTCAAATATTATAGCAGAGCAACCTTTAGTCTCAATCCCTTTTTACCTTTAGGGAAGGTAAAGAATGAAATTTTTTTATAATTATGTGGAAATTTAGGTAAAAATGTCGCTTTAGGCAATAAAAAACGCAGACCGCCTGTCGTGGTCCGCGTCCGAGTCCCTGCCATATAAGACATCTGATACCAGGCACTTACTGTTAAGTCATTTCTCCTGCATATTGTGCCAGTTCTTTTTGAATTCCCAGAAGCTCCCGGCGGATTTTTTCCGCCAGCTCATCGGCTCCCTCAAGGGTGCCGGCGTTTGTCTTCTCCTCCAGTTCTCTGCATAGGGCGGCAAAGGAGGCGGCTCCTATAAACTGCCCGCTTGATTTCATCCCATGGGAGAGCAGCCGGACATTTACGGCGTCCTTTTCTTTAAGGGCGGCTTCCAGCGCGGCAAGTTTTTCCGGCATATCACGCAGGAAGGCGGCCAGCACCCGGGACAAAAGCGCCGGGTCCGCACCCACCGTTTGCAGCAGCTCCGCCTTTTTTTCCTCCGGCACAAAGGAGGGGAGAATATCCCGGCTTGCGGCGGTGGCTTCGGCGAAAGCGCTCCCCAAAACCTGCCGCCCGCTTTTCACGGCGCCCGGCAGCCAGCGCGCCAGCGTCCCGGACAGGGTGTCCAGCAGGACTGGCTTTTTTATGTAATCGTCCATGCCGGCGCTAAGGCTCCTTTCCTTTTCCTCAGGGGACGCGCCGGCGGTGACGGCGATGATGGGTGTGTGCTTGTTTTTCCCGGCCTCCAGCCTGCGGATGGCTGCTGCGGCCTGAAAGCCGTCCATGCCCGGCATGCGGCAGTCCATCAAAACCAGGGCATAATTCTTTTGGGAAAACATCTCCACCGCTTCCTGCCCGCCGGCGGCGGTTTCCGCTTCGAGCCCCAGCTTGCCAAGCTGCATGGACAGCACCCGGCGGTTGAATTCAAAATCATCTACAACCAGCACCGTCCCCGGGCTGTTTTCCCACAGGTATGACGCTTTCGTCCCGCCGTTGGCGGGCTTTGCCTCCTCCAGGCCCGTCCCGGCATCGGAAACCTTTAAGGGAACGGTAAACCTGAACAGCGAACCGGCTCCTGCGGTTGTCTCAAAGCCGATGCCGCCGCCCATCAGCTCCGCCAGGCGCCTGCATATGGAAAGCCCGAGGCCGGCGCCGTCGTGTATGCTGTCCGTCCCGGAATGTCCCCGGGTGAATGGCTTAAAGATGCTCCCCCTTATTCCCTCCGGTATGCCGGGGCCGGTGTCTTCCACCTCGAAGGTGATTTCGTTCCCTGTCACATATGCCCGCAGGGTAATGCATCCCTTTTCGGTGAATTTGACGGCGTTGTTCAAAAGGTTTAAAAGCACCTGGCGCAGGCGCACCGGGTCGCCCCTGAGGACAGGCGGCACCGACGGGGAGAATTCGCAGACAAAGTCCAGCCCTTTCCTGGCGGCCATGGGTTCGATGAGGCTTACCAGGTAACGCTCCATGCTTTTTGTCTCAAAATCCTTTTCTTCCAGGGAAACCGCTCCCTTTTCTATCCTGCTCAGGTCCAGCACATCGTTGATAAGGGAAAGCAGGAGGTTTGAGCAGTCCCTGACCACAGAAACATACTCCCTTTGCTCCTCATTCAGGGGAGTGGTCTCCAGGAGCTCCAGCATGCCCAGCATGCCGTTCATGGGAGTTCGGATTTCATGGCTCATGGTGGCCAGAAAATCGCTTTTGGCGCGGCTGGCCAGGTCCGCTTCCTCCTTGGCCCTGGCAAGGTCGGAGGTCCTTTCCTGCACAATGTTCTCCAGGTTCCGGCTGTATTCCTCCAGCCTTTCTAAGGCTTCGCCCCTCTCGCCGTCCAGCTTTATAAGCTCGGCGTTTTTGTCCCGCATTTCCTCCGAGAGCTTTTCCACGGTGGCAAAGGAACGGGAGAAGCGCATGGACAGGACGCAGCACTGGAAGAATATAAAGACGAACACGCCGAAATCGCCGATGTAGGGGCCCCACAGGATATCGTTGGAGACCAGGGAGTCGTTGACGACCGCCAGCACAAGGGCCGCGGTGCCGGGAAGGAAAAGGGCGGCGCCCTCGCGTCCCCCGGCTATGGCGCGGATCAAAACGGGGCCCAGAACAAAAAGCAGCAGGGCGACGGCGTACGCCTCATAGAAGGGCATGAGCCAGGTGTACACCCTGGGCGGGGCAATGAGCACGGTGAGGCTTGAGGCGGCGCCGGTAGCCCAGGCGGCTGCGGTAAGCTTTGCGGGCATCTCATCAGGGTACAGTATTCTCATAAACTGGAGAAAGGCTGGGAGCGCCAGATAAAATCCGAGGTACTGCACGATATAGACAGCGTTCCAGCTTAAGTCCGGAAAATAGCTTAAAAGGAAAATCTCGCCTGTGACGCTTGCCCTTGCCGCTATGAATAAGCAGAGCAGGGCGCAGAAAAGAGGAGCCCTGTCCTTGCGGCGCAGCAGGTAAAGCCCCAGGTGGTATACGGCCATGATCATCAGGCCGCCGCACAAAAATAGGGTGCTGAAGGCCTGTTTTTCCCGCAGTGCCTGGAGCTGGCCGGGAGTGCCCATTTTTATGTCCGTCCAGATGCCTCCCTTGCGGTGGGTGAAATTGGCGATCTGCAGTACGATTTCAACAGTTCCGGCATCGTTTGGGAAGCTGACAAGTCGGGGAAAGGACTGGGGTCGGGTTTCGTCCTTGCTTGTCCCTACCCTGCCGTTTTCCGAGAGGAGCTCGCCGTTGACCCACAGGCGGTAGGAAGTGGCAAAATCCAGTATTTTAAGGCCCAGCACCGGCTCGCCGGCATTGGTATGGACAACAAGCCGGTAGGTGGCATAGCCCTCGCCCGGCAGCTTTTGTCCTTTCCCGCTCCCCGGCGGCGCGTAACCGTTCCAGGTGCCGGGAACGCGAATAAATACGGTCAGGGAAGCTGCCCCGCCGCTTTTAAAATCTTCGGGGGCAAGAAGCTTTTGCCAGTAGAATTCCCACTCGCCTTCCAGGCTCAAAACGCCATCCCGCCCGAAGGACCAGTTCCTGAGGTCAAGCATGCCCTGTGCAGCCCGGGGGGGCTGCGGCGCCTTCGACGACAGATGTCCGGATATGTAAAAGGCCGCGGTCCCCAGGACTGCTGCGGCCAGGAGAAGAAATACCGCTGTTTTCAGCTTTCCGGCATTGCTCAAGATATGCACCTCCTGTCTCCTGTACTAAAATTGCAACATATCAATGAAATATGCTATAATTTAATATATATTGGTATTATAGCAGATATTTGAGGGATATAGAAGGAAGGAGGCTTGAATCTTGGCAGGCGAAAAAATCATGATTGTGGACGATGAGGCGGTTGTCCATGAGCTTCTTACCCATTATCTTGAAAGAGAAGGCTTCAAGGTGTTTTCGGTTTACAGTGGGAGTCATGTCCTGGACAAAACCGCCTTTTTCAGGCCCGACCTGATACTGCTGGACATCCTGCTGCCGGGGCTGGACGGTCTGGAAATCTGCCATGAGCTCCGCAAAAAATCCGAGGTGCCCATTATCTTCATCACCTCAAGGGACGCTCCCCATGAAGTGGCGCTGGGGCTTGGCATCGGCGGGGACGATTACGTCAAAAAGCCCTTCAACCCCGTGGAGGTGGTTGCCAGGGTCAGGGCGCAACTGCGCCGCTTCCGGAAGCAGTGTGCATTGCAGGAGGATGAGCCTGCCGTTCTTGCATTTGGCGACCTGCGCATCAACCTGTTCGACCGTACCGTGGAGATGAAAGGAGAACGGGTGGAGCTTACCGTCAAGGAGTATGACCTGCTTCTTTTTCTGGCTCAGAACCCCAACCGGTACTTCAGTTCCGACCAATTGATCGAGGCGGTGTGGAATCACCCCCGGTCCATCAGCCAGAAGGCTTTGATGACCCATATCAGCAACCTGCGCAGAAAGCTGGGGGAGGACCCCAACAGCCCCAGGTACATTGCCACGCTGAAAGGGGTCGGCTATATGTTCAGCAGCCGTTAGGCGCGCTGCATATGCATCCTGTTCTCGCATAAACTGTTCAAGCAAATAGTGAATATCCTTCAACGAGCTGCTTCGCTCTTGATAGTTTCATACAGCATCGCGTATTCGCATTGCTTGGCTCCTTTGTCCATAAGGCTTCTAAGTGATATCGTTTTTTGCCCCGGCGCCGTTTTGTTTAGAACAGCCGTCGACAAAACATAAAAATCCCATTGTAACAAGTCAAGCGGATTAAGGGTCGCCTGCTCCTTATGTTTTAGTATGCAAAACACATAGACGTCGGATTGACGCTTTTTTTCTGCATCATATTCATTTGTAACGCTGTCCCAGCCATAGGTTGGCTGGATACCAAAGCTTATTTTTGATAAATTCTGTTGGCTCCAAGACTGAAGATATGCAGAAGTTTTGACTTCTACACGAATGCCTTCTTTGGAAAGCAAATCATATTTATCCCACGATACACTAATACCCTCTGTAATACCAAGCGCCATAGCAACTATGAATTCAGCCAGTCTGTCTCTTTCGGTATTACCAATAAGATCAGAATACGCCCAGACCCAAAAATCTCTTAGCGTACAGACATCGCTGCCTGCATTCAAAAATTGTTCGTTGCCTGTCTTTTTCTTTATTTCAATGGCAGGATATTTGCATCCTTTTTCGACAGTTTTCTTTTCCATATGTCTTCTCCAGTGACATCTTCTTTGCATAAAATTCTTCCGGTACCACTCATGCTAATCCTCAGTGGTTTGTATAATACTCTACTTTCAAAATAGTCATAGATACATCATGCTCATAATTTCCCCGAGTGCACTCGTAAACAATAATATTGCTATATAATTGTCCAAACCATACAGAGCCAGGCGAAAGATAGAACTGCTTTTGATTCTGCTCATATTGAATCGCTCTGTATGCATGACTTTCTGTAGGAATATTTTTTACTACTTTCCCAAATCTCTTGGCTGCATTTGAGCATTTGATTGCGGTAACGGATGTCCCCTTGGAGCATATAAGAATATAGGGTTCCTTCATAAAATCTAAAATCCTGTTCCCGCACGCGTGCTTTGATACATAAAACTGGTTTGCCAAACTACTCATTAAGGTAAAATCAAAAACAGTTCCTGCTAAGAGTGGCTTAAAAAGCAACTCAGGCATTAATAATTCGACAGCGAATTGATTCGCCTCAGCTTCTATAGAAGAATAGTTATCTACAACTTCCATGTCTTGATTTGAGCATCTGAAACTTGACTCCCCATCTAATACATATGGAGGTTTATGCTTTAAAAAATAATGGCCAAGCTCATGGGCAAAAGTAAAGTTTTGGCGTCCGATGTTTTCAATATATGTATTGATAAGGATACCTTTCATTTCACCTCTATATATCAGCATCCCGCTCAAATCCTTTTCTGAAGGCAAAGAACATCGCTTAACTTTTATCTTCTCCTGACGCGCGATATCGTCAAAATATGGAGCCGGAACCCCCTTTATACCCATTGTTTCCAAAACCCATTTTGCTTTGGTCGACGGAGTGTTTGCGGTAAACATCATTCATCCTCCGCAAACATATCATCAATCGCTTGCATCAATTCGGTAGAAGACTTTTTACTTATTTCACCACGAGCTGCTAACTGAAGTTGCCCATCTTGTTTAATCGCTGGGAAGTCTATAACCTTGTTAGTATCCCTTTGTTCAATTGGTTTGGTTTTTACAGCTTTTATTTCCGCGCATAATGCCATTAATTCATTTACTTTAGC
This sequence comes from Bacillota bacterium, assembly GCA_013314855.1. NCBI lineage: Bacteria > Bacillati > Bacillota > Bacillota bacterium. The sequence continues at coordinate 9,100 of JABUEW010000082.1, forward strand.
AACAATGCGCTGTTGCTCGGCAAGAGGGGGAAGAGGGAATAGAGCATTTCTTCCGTCTTCTGTTCCTAAACGAGGCATTTTTACTCCGTACGAGCGTTCTATCGCATAATCAACAAAAGTAGGACTACGAAGAAAACAAATGGCATATTGTGGATAAATATCTTTACAAAACTGCAAAGGTAATATCTCTGATGAGCAATATCCATCTTTTTCTGCAATTGTTACCTTGTTTAAATATGGCCTGAGTTTACTATATAAAACATCTCCTTTATAAAACACATGTTTCGAACTTTTTGATTTCCTTTCTGCCTTTGTCTTATATTGAACAATTTCACCTGTATCCTTATGAATATCTTCTAATTCTAATACCCAAGCATCATCTGGAATATTGTCCGGTATAGTACTAATAGTTACACCAAAGTTACATAATTCCCCCAACCTGCACCAAACCCATCCCTCAGGCAAGTCGTAGGGAATTTCATCCTCTGAAATAGGAGGTAGAGGCTTTTCTTTTTTTATTTTCCCTTCTTTCACAAGACGAGCTTTTTCAGCACGAATGCGCTCCAGCAAAACCGAAGCCGGTTCGTCATGGAGATCCTGCGGCACAAGTTTTCCCTGTACCGCCGCTTGAAGTATGGATTTCGGTAAATACTCTTCAAAACGGCTCTCAAGAGCATCCAGTTCCTGCTCGGCTTCTTCTAATTCATCGCACAGTGCCATTAATTCATTCACTTTTGCAACAATGCGCTGTTGCTCGGCAAAAGGGGGAAGCGGGAAAAGCATGTTATGTAATTCCTCAATTGAAATACCCTTAACTGTTGTACCCTCACCTCGGATACTCAAAGTTTTATAGTATGCGATAATATATCATATCGTAAATCAATGTCCATTCTTGAAATAATTAGAGCCCTTAAATCTTGGTTGATTGCCACAGGAATTGTGTTAATAGATATTTTACCTAGTCCCATACGAGTACAAACAATAATACTATTGGCAGGTATAAGGTTAGATGAGCTTTCTTCTAACCCTAACTCAGTTATATAATCTCGTGTTTTGTCTAATATTGGCCCTGTAAGATCTTTTACGCTCGCCCATGGTATATTACCATTCCAGTACGCTGAGTTTTGCTTAGAAGGTGTTCCTCCACCGATATTTTGGATAACAATGTCCCCCAACCTGCACCAAACCCACCCCTCCGGCAAGTCGTAGGGGATTTCGTCCTCTGTAATAGGTGGCAGGGGATTTTCTTTCTTTATTTTCCCTTCTTTCATAAGACGATCTTTTTCCGCACGAATGCGTTCCAGCAAAACCGAAGCCGGTTCGTCATGTATATCCTGAGGCACAAGTTTTCCCTGTACCGCCGCTTGCAATATAGACTTACGCAATTCCGCTGCTTTCATAGCACATCCTCCTGTGCCAAGGCTGTTTGGATCTTTTCGAGAATACTTTCAATTCTCTCTGTTAAAATTGCCTTCTCATTGCGATATTGCGCAATAAATTCATCTGGAGGCAAAATTTCCTCGGTTTCGTGAGGAAAACCACAAAAATCCAAATTATACTCCGCCGCAACGATATCCTCCACAGGAACATATTGAGAAACATCACTCTCTTTGCGATTATTCCACCATTCATGCACAGGCGCGAAGTGCTCGTCCAACATCGGCTTTGTTTTTGAAAAATGCTTATAGCCTTGAGGCATTTCCAAGCGATAAAACCATACGCCTTGTGTGGGTTTACCTTTTGTAAAGAAAAGCAGATTCGTATTGATGTTGGTATACGGCGCAAAAACGTCCTTAGGCAAACGAACAATAGTATGCAGATTGTTTTCCTCCAGCAGCTTTTTCTTGATAGCAGCTTTTACACCTGTTCCAAATAAAAATCCATCCGGCAAAACCATGCCGCAGCGTCCGCCGTCTTTGAGAAGCGCCATGATATGTACCAAAAACAGATCCGCCGTTTCCGTGTTTCGTAATTCTGCGGGTACCGACTGAGAAATAGCTTTTTCTTCCGCCCCTCCAAAAGGCGGATTGGTAACAATCACATCTACCTTGTCAGCCAAGCTATAATCTGTTGTCGGTGTACGCAAGGTATTGTCGTGCCTAATCAATGGCACATCAATGCCATGTGCAATCAAGTTAGTGACGCACAGTAAAAATGGGAAAGGCTTCTTTTCGATGCCTCTAATGGTTTTTTGGGTTCTACTCCTGTTTTAGTGGATAGCTGATTTCAGAAGGGGCTGGGTACAGCGAGTTGGAGCTTGCCGGCAACGAGGTAAATCATGGAGGAGAAGCCCTCGAAGGTGCGGAATCCTCTTGCCTTTCGTTTTGCCGCCTGAATCATAGAGCTTATCCCCTCGCAAATGGCGTTGGTAACGCGGTTTTTAAAGTAGGCCAGGATCTTGTCTTTATGGCGCATCAGTGCTTCCGCCACCTCCTTCATCGGTTGCAGGCGACAGCGGCGCATCCACGAGTACAGACTGTCAAAGCTTTTTTCCGCCTCATCCATCGTTCGGCTGAATGTCGGCGCTGCCCGAAAGGATTTTGCCCTTGATCTCCCGCAGGCGGTAAATCTCCTCGACCACCGCCTCATAGTTTTGCCCGCCGCTGGCGAGCCTTACAAGCTCGTCCTGAAGCTGCGCAAGCTTTTCCTCGATTTCATCAACGCCCTGCCCGGCTCCGCCGCCTATGACGGCCTCCACGTTTTTCCGCATGGCGGAGATAAACTCCTCCTTGCCCAGCACCAGCTTGTTGATTGCCTTCACCACACCACGCTTGAGATCCGCTTCCTTGACGCTCTGCGAATGGCACTCAGGCGTACGGCACTCAATCTTCCTGACGCACCGCCAGACCACCGTCGGCCGGTTGCCGTAATACCAGGTAATGCGCCGGTACAACTCCCCGCAGTCGCCGCAAAAGACGATGCTTGAAAGCGCGTACTTGCAGCTGTAGCACCGCATTTTCCCGCCGACGTCGGTGAAAGGCTTGGCCCGCCTTGCAAGCTCCTCCTGAACCTGCATGTAGATTTCCCTTGGGATGATCGCCTCGTGGCTGTTTTCCACATAATACTGCGGGACAATGCCGTTGTTGATTACCCGCTTTTTGGTCAGGCAATCGACGGTGTAGGTCTTCTGGAGAAGCGCGTCCTCCATGTATTTTTCGTTTTTCAGTATCTTCCTTATCGTTTCCGGCCGCCACTTGGGCTTGCCCGCCGCGGTAAGGATCCCGTCGGCCTCGAGCCCCTTTCCTATCTGCAGAAGGCTTGAGCCTTCGAGAAACTCGCGGAAAATGCGCTTGACAATCTCCGCCTCTTCCGGCACAACCACAAGCTGCTTGTTTGCGTCCTTGGTATAGCCCAGAAAGCGGGTATGGTTGACCTGTATCTCCCCCTGCTGGTAGCGGTACTGTATCCCCAGCTTTACATTCTGGCTTAGGGATTCGCTCTCTTGCTGGGCGAGGCTGGCCATGATTGTCAGCATGACCTCGCCCTTGGAATCCATGGTGTTGATGTTTTCCTTCTCGAAAAATACCGGGATGCCCTTGTCTTTTAATTGCCGGATGTATTTCAGGCAGTCGAGGGTGTTTCGGGCGAAGCGGCTGATGGATTTGGTTATCACCATATCGATTTTGCCCGCCATGCATTCCTCGATCATGCGGTTGAATTCCGCCCTTTTTTCGTATTGGTGCCGGAGATGCCCTCGTCGGCAAATATGCCAGCCAGCTCCCACTCCGGATTGCCCTGTATGAAAGACGTGTAATGCTCGATTTGCACCTCGTAGCTGGAGGCCTGCTCCTCCTCGTCGGTGGAAACCCGGCAGTAGGCCGCCACCCGCAGCTTATGCCCGGCGCTGTCCTCCGCCGCCAGGTGCATATTTCTTTGCGCCGGTATGACCGACACGTTCCTTGCCGTCTGCAGCACCCAAACTCAACTCCTTTCCGTAGGTTTTGCCGTTTAAAAGCTCAAACTCCGCCCTATCCCCGCATACCGTTATGCGCCGGACGACACTTTTCATAAACTCCCCGTCGAAGACCGGCGGCGCTTCCAGGAGCAGCTTTTTAAGCTTTTTCGTCAGATAAGCAAAGTCGTCTATTTCGATAAGCGAATACGCGTACTCCGCCTGCTTTACCGGGTCGTCATATTTGATTTCAATATCCGGCGCGGCCCTTTTCGGGCCGTCCTGCAAATCAGATAAATCGATCGACCGCATAAGCTCCATAAACGCTTTTTCCAATGCCGCTTCGGGGATCATCGGGCAATTTTCATGCAAAGCGCGCCGCTTTGCGCTCCTCTTGCGCCCAGTCATAAATTTCCTGAGATATGACGGGAGGATAAAAACCGTCGCCAAGATATTTACTGTCCCGCAGCATCTTTCCCAGGGTCGCCTGCGCACTGTGGATGCCGTTTCGCCTTGCCGCTTCCTGCTGCGAAGTTCCCTTGAGGTAGTCTTCAAAAAACGCCCACACCCTCTGCGCCTCGTCCGGATCCAAAACGGCTTGCCCGTTTTCGATCCTGTATCCGTAAGGTATGTGCCTTATTATCTTTCCATCCTTTCCCGCAGGACAAGGCCGCACTTTAAGCGGAAGCCGATTTCAGCCGGCGAAAAGACCGTCATGCTTTTCACAAAGCGGTCAAAGAAATCTTTATCGAATTCCTCCATATATCCCCGGCGGGAAAGATAGCGATAGACCTCCTCGGCCGATGAAACCGCCGAAAACTCGCTGATTGCGGCGGTGAGCGCCGCTTTTTCCTTTTTCAGCCTTTCCGCCTCCAGTTTAAGCGCGTTTGCCTGCGAATTGAAAAGAGCGGCTCTCTAATGCGTTTTTGTATCGTCAACAATTTCCATGATATCTGAAATATCACAGTTTAAAGCTTTGCAAATCTTGACGAGAATATCGGTTGTAGATCGTAAAATAGAATTGACCCCCGATCGTCAAGTAAAACTGACCCACCCTATGATAAAATCTCCCTCGAGAGGGGGAGGCAAAAGAGGTGGTAAGCATGTACAAATGGCAACGCATCAAAGCACTGCATACCCAGGGGGTCAGCATCAGGAAAATAGCCCGGACACTGGGCGTATCAAGGAATACCGTCAGGAAGTACCTTAAAGATGCCAATCCGCCACAGTTTAAAGCCAAGGAGTATCAAAAACAACTGGACAGGTACCGGGAAGAAATCCAGGCCATGCTCGACAAGGGTTATATTGGCACACGAATCCACAAAGAACTAGTTCAAAAAGGCTATCACGGCTCACTGTCCAGTGTACACCGTTTCCTGCGGGCCTTTAAAGAAGATGATCAGGCCGCTAAATTAGCCACCACGCGGGTGGAAACCGGCCCGGGCAAGCAAATGCAGTACGATTGGAAGGAGTGGCTGCTGCCGGTTGATGGAAAGCTGGTAAAAATATATATCCACGAAGTGGTCTTATCCTGTAGTCGGATGAAATTTTACACCTTCTCCTTGAGCATAACCACTGCCGATGTGATCCGAGCCCTGGTTGAAGCGTTTGACTTTTTTGGCGGCTATGCCCTGGAGTTGGTGATGGACAATGGCAAGCAAATGGTTATCACCCATCAGAAGGACGGTATCATCCGTTACAATAACGAATTTCTGAAATTCTGCGGGCTGTATGGTATTAAGCCATCAGCCTGCGAAAACTACCGTCCTAGAACGAAAGGAAAAGTGGAACACCCCTTTTATTATGTCCAGGAACAACTGCTGCGTGGCCTGGAGGTGGCAAGTTTAAGTGAATTTGCTGTTAAACTTGGAGAATTCCAGGATGCATACAATAAAAGACCCCACAGCAAGTTAGGCCGCTCACCAGAGCAAATGTTTGCAGAAGAGAAGGCGCATCTTTTAAAAATACCCTCTATCGAGCCGGCTTTACTACAATGCAAAGAACCCAGGAAAGTAAGTAATGACGGCTATATTTCCCATGACGGCAATCTTTACCCCGTACCCATGCGCTATTGCACCAAGAGGGTATGGATAGAAATCATCTATGGCCGGCGCATGAAGGTATATGACGAGGCAGGAAAACTGGTGGACGAGTTTGATCTTTATCTGCAAAAACAAACCAACCGTCCGGTTCATCCCGAACATGAAGCCATCAACCGTCAATACCAGGAAAAGAAGACCAAAGTTCGCTCCGCCCTGGCCGGGAAATTTATCAGCACTTTTGGCGAAACTGGCCGGATTTATCTAGAAGGGCTGCGCGACCATACAGGCGCCAACCTGTACTGGCATTTAGCAGAAATTCTGCGCTATGAAAATATATATACCCCTGAAGCTATTACTGCAGCCATTAGGGAGTGCCTAAAAATCGGCTCCTACCACAAAAACAGTATTAAAAGGCTGCTGGAGAAGAATGAAATTGCCCCGCTTTCTCTGGATTATGACCAGGCAAGTCTTAATCTGCCACCGGTGAAAATCAAACGTGACCTTTCCTGTTATGCCCAGGATGAAAGCGAGGCGGCAGTTTCATGAGCAATAAGCTAACCAGTTACCTGGAAAGCCAGATGCAGGCCTTAAAACTAAAAGGAATGCTTACTCACTACCGGGAACTGACAGAAAAGGCGTCCCAAAACAACCTGTCTTATGCAGAATACCTCTCCCTGCTCTTTGAAGAGGAACTGAAAAGAAAAAACGAGGGCACAGTCAAGACGAAAATTAACAAAGCCCGCTTTCCATTCATCAAAACACTGGAGGAATTTGACTTTGGCTTTCAACCGTCATTGCGAGAAAAAGAAATCATCGCTTTAAGCTCCCTGGATTTTATCGAGAAAAAAGAAAATGTGATTTTCTTAGGCCCGCCCGGAGTCGGTAAGACCCACCTGTCGGTAGCCCTGGGCATTAAGGCATGCATGGCCAGGTACCGGGTGGTGTTTATTACGGCCCAGAAACTGCTGGAAGAATTAATGCTTAGCTTAAGGGACGGTAGTCTAGTCGACAAGCTGTTGGGCTATTCCCGGCTTAACCTTTTAATCATAGATGAGCTTGGCTATATGCCCGTGAGTAAAGAACAGGCCAACCTTCTCTTCCGCCTGGTCTCCATGCGCTATGAGAAGGGGAGTATTATCTTAACCAGCAACTATAACTTTAACGAATGGGGGGAGATATTTTCCGACCAGGTGGTGGCCGCGGCCATAATTGACCGGCTTGTCCATCACGCCCGGATATTTTATATTAACGGGACAAGCTACCGGCTCAAAGGCAAGCTAAAAGCAGCAAACGACCATTAAATAGCAAGACCATAACTTCATGCTCCCCGGAGCTTGAGCTGAGCTCCCTTTGGAATGCGGAAATTTTGCCGCCTTGATAGGTGGCAGCAGCCGGTATAATCGATTGGGGCGAGGCGGTTCCTTATCCGCCATACTCCCCATCGCTGTCGCCTCGCCCATTTGTATATGGCACCGGCTGCTGCCGGTCCCCGTCAAGGCCGAGCGAAGCGAGCTAAGGCAAAATTTCGCTTCGCCGGGGTGGGAACAATGCTGGTTATTTTTGTTCTCTAGTGGGTCAATTTTATTTGCACATAGTGGGTCAATTCTATTGACAATCAACAATCGGTCGTAACGTTTTCATTTCTGCCAATCTTCGCAACAGAAGCATGGCTGATGCCTGCCTGTTCTCTCAAGTCCTTCTTTTTCATGTCTTTATCAATCAACAGTTTCCACAGTTTCTTGTAACTCACAGACATACCCGGCACCTCCTTGCGTTTCATATATTTTACCATGAAACATCAGCGTAAACAATATAAAAATCAGCGTTCGCATACATATCAAAATAGTATAGAGAATATGCCGGATAAGCTAATAAGGGTATTCTTGTTTCTTTTCTGCTCTTTAACATATTTCAGAGTGGGCAGTTCAGTAGATGGCTCATCGTGGACCGTGCCATGGTTCGCCAAAGGGGCAGACCGCCCCCTTGGCGCGGCGATAGGTTTTCTGCCGTCCCGGCGCGCGTCCGGCTACCGGACATAATACATGCAGCTGCTCTTTCCCCCGTTTTCACGCCATCTTTGCTCCTTGCGAATCCAGCCGCTTTTTACAAGATCGCCGATGGCCCGCTTGACGGTGCTGCGGGACAGCTTCAGCTCCGCGGCGATGGTGTTAATCGCCGGGTAGCACTTGCCGTCCTTGTCCGCCCGGTCCTTGAGGTACATGTACACGGCCACCGCTCGGTGGGGCAGTTCCGAGGCATAAAGGGATGCAAAGTAACCCACAGCTTCACCTCCTACTCAATCCGAACAGGCGCTTCCGGCTGCCTTGATTTAAGCAGCGCTTTTGTTTTCGGCGCGGCTTTCGCTTCTTCCCTGACGGGCGCGTGCGCCATGCCGACTGCCGCCGGCGGCGCTTCCGGTTCCTCGTCGGTATCCACGCAGGCCGCGTGCCGCCGGATGATTTCCTGTTCCAGCTCCCCGCGGTCGGCGTAGACCACCTTGCGGGCGGATTTCTCCGCAATCTCATAGGGCTTGCCGAAGGTGATGCCCCATTCGAGGAACAGCTTGAGGGTGCCGCGCATGGGATTGGCCCCGGTCTTGGTGACGATGAAGCGGCCTTTGGGCATGCTTTTCAGCTCGTCCGGCGTCATCAGGGGGCGCTGGATCATCTGCAGGGACTGGCCGGGATCGTTTTTGCCGCGGCTTACCGAGCCGCTCATTACGGTCCTGTTGCCGAGGGCTTTTGACAAAACTTCAGCGGACTCGCTGTTGGGCGCGAAACCGCCGAACACCATGTCCTGGCAGTTGTCGACAATGATGGACGCGCCCTCCTTGCCGTAGTTCTTCTCCAATTGAGCGAAGCTCTGGATAATGGCCACGATGGATATGCGGCGGGAACGGGAGGCGGAAAACATCATTTCGATGGATTCAATCTTGGGAATGGTGCCGATCTCGTCCAGGTACATCATGACCCTGTTGGGGAGCCTGCCGCCATGCTCGTCGGCCACGGCCAGCATCTCCCGGTAGAGCTGCTGGACGATGAGGCTGATCAAAAAGTATTTTGTGCTGTCTTCCTCCGGCATGACGAGGAAGATGGCGCTTTTTTTAGTGCAGAACTTTTCCGCGTCGATGGCGGTGTCAAAGCAGAGGATTTGCTCCAGCTCGGAATCCAGAAAGGCGTTCAGGCGAGACAGTGCCGTGGAGAGGACGCTCTGCATGGCCTGTTCCGCGCTGTTGACAGCCGCCCCCGCGAACCAGCGGGCCTTGTGCTCCGGAGGCAGCTTTTCAATTAGCAGCTGGAATTGGTTTTTCCCTTTGACGCCGGAGGGAGCCAGCAGGTCCTGGATCAGCTTGAACACGCTGATGATGTGCTGCTTGGACGGCGGGCAGTATTCCGCGACGAGCAGGATGACGGAGGTCAGAAGCCCCTCGGCGGCGTCATAGAAGAAAGCGTTTTGCCCGTAGGCCGCCGCGTCCGCACCTCCCGGATTTATTATAGTCTTGGCGATGATTTTGGCGTACTTCTCCGCTCTGGCTTTGAAAGAAAGGTTCTCCGGATCGGCGATATAGGCGTCCATATACTTGTTGGCCAGATGGAGCATGTTGTTGCCGTCGCTTCTGGTAGGATTGCGCAGGTCAATGACCGCCACATCGTAGCCGTAGTGTTCCTTCGCGATGCCTCCGTAGTTGCGGTACAGGTCGCCCTTGGTGTCGGTTGTGATGAAGGACATGCCGGAGGCGCAGGCGTATTCCAGGTTGGGGTACAGGAAATGGGCCGTCTTGCCGACGCCCGCGGCGCCGATCATGAGGCAGTGGATATCGCCGGTGTCCACCAGGGCGGTGACGCGGCCGCGGGATATTTTGCAGCCCACCACCAGCCCCTGGGCGGAGGGCAAGTTCTTTTTCCCCCGCCACAGCGTCGGCGTGTAGGGCAGATGGACATATGTCCTTTTGATTTCTGTTATAGGACAGAATAATTTTCAGTAAAAGCAATATTTTAAGACAATTTAATCTTCAGTGACATATTCCAGCATGGAAAATAGCTGGTACAAAATCATTACAGTATTTTATCAGGTGCAATTAAGG
>JABUEW010000083.1 GCA_013314855.1 Bacillota bacterium
ATTTTATCATTTCTATATCTTCAGGACTAAATGTCCTACCTGAAAATGTTCTATTAGTATTGTTCATGACTTGATTACCTACCTCCCCCAAGTCTACTATACAATACTAATCTTGTACGTGTCCAACTCGGTTTTGCGAAAATATTTTTTTGCTACTCTCTATAACTCTTGTTTTCTCTTTCTTTTAAATTCGTGCTTCATCTCTGAAGATAACTTTCTGAAGGGTAATTTCAAAAACATATCAATACTTATCCCATTCATTAAAAACTGCCATAATATTTTCCTTGGGAACGTTTTTACCCCATTCACACTGGGCAATTACCCCAGTCCTTTTTTCTTTCAGTAATGCTTTTGCCACCCGTTTTACTGCATTTCTAACATCCTGTTCTGTTCCGAAGGGAAGAATGTGCTGCCTGTCAATTTCACCCCAGAATGTAACCTTTCCAGCATATAGTTTACCTAGTTTTTCTATATCCATGCAAAATAATTGGGAATTTATAGCATCTATACCTATTTCAATCAGGTCAGGATATATTGATTCTATATTTCCATCAGAATGGAAAAATACATACTTTCCTTTGCTGTGTAAGATGTCGCAATAATCCTTGTAAAGTGGCTTATAGAACTCCCGCCATAGGTCAGGTGAAATAAGTAAAGCCTTCTGTGTCCCCCAGTCATCCATAAAGGAAACACCATCCACATCAGTATCTGCCCACATTCTTATTTCTCGTATGTAAAATTCGTGGAGCATTTCTCTTAATTTATAAACTTCTTTTACACCATATGCTAAATCCATGAACAGCCTCTCTGTACCCCTTAAAAATTGCATTCTTTCAAAAGGCCTTATTTCTGTACCTGCAAGCATGAATTTATCAGAATTTCCGCAGCTTGAATTTACTTGTGAAAGGTCTGCCTTATCGAGCAACTCCCATGGCAGCTTATAGCTATCAAGCTGGTTCCAGTCAGCCAAAGGATATTCCTTTACCTCGCCTATAACCCCCGCTTCCGCAACATGCCAGACACACCCCCAGCTATCAATATACCATCCTACTTCACAGGGATCACCTTTGCAGCGTTTACCCGCCCCGTATTTAAAAACAGGACTTGCAATATCGTCAGGGAATTTTTGCCTAACTTCAGAAAGTTCCTCTTCACAATACCTGGACACATACGGTAGAACCCACAAATTTCTTGGAATTCTATCAACCTCTTCATTATTCAGGGTCTTGATCATCCTTTCTCTTGAATCCATAAAAACCTCCTTCTGCAAAATAAAAAAGAGGCTCACATTCAATAAACCTCTTTTTCTATTCACATCAGAATTTTACCTGGTCGGAGCGAGAGGACTTGAACCTCCGGCATCATGGTCCCAAACCATGCGCTCTACCAAACTGAGCTACGCCCCGCAAACAAATAATAACATAACATAATGCATATAGTCAAGTAATAATTTTTTTGTAAAATATAATGGTTTAAGTTAAGTAGTCATTTGCAAAAATGTGTCAACTAATGCAAACTAATGTTCTTGAATAATTGTAAATATTAATTGTATAATGTATAATGGATATGCAAACAGTAAATTTGCAGAAATGATAAAAACGTGCTATAGAATAGTTTTTGATAAAGGAGCAGGTGCCTGTGTTTGCTTCTGGCTCTGCAGGACACAGTCCATTAAGAGAGGGAATAAAGATGATATTTATGTGTACATCCATGTACTGGGAAGCACTTCCTTTTATAAAACAATTAAACTTAAAAAGGGATTTTAAGTCTCACAAATTTGAAATCTTTAAAAATGAGGAAATAATATTGATTATTACGGGGATAGGCAAGGTAAAAGCTGCCGTTGCCGTTACCTATTTATTTTCAAAATATGAACCGGAAGATTCCGATTTATTTATGAATATTGGTGTATGTGGCACTAAAAATCGAAATATAGCTATAGGAACTGCATTTTTTTGTAATAAGATTATAGAGAATGATACAAAAAGGACTTTTTACCCTGATATGCTTTTTAAGCATACTTTTGAAGAGACCAGCGTTGAGACTTGCTCTTTGGTAATCAATAAAGAGGATATCGAACTTGAAGGCCAATTGGCGGATATGGAAGCTTCGGGGATTTATCAGGCAGCTTCAGTGTTTTTGCAGCCCCATCAAATTTCTTTTATAAAGGTAGTTTCAGATTATCTAAATGTTGAAAAGTTAAGTAAAGATAAGGTTTCAGAATTAATTGAAGACAAAACTGTACAAATCATAAGTTGGATGAATGAAGTAAAGCTTGGATTTTCATATGAGCGAAATATATTGTCTCAGAAAGAACAAGAAATATTAAATCGTGTGATAAAAAATTTGAAATTATCCTATACTATGGGAATGCAATTTAAACAGATGGTTACATATTATAAGCTTCAATACGGTGACTTTACAGACCTTATAAGTATGTATATAGATGCAGAATGTGGATCTAAAAATGAAGGGAAGAGATATTTTGCAGAAATTAAACAAAAACTTGTTTAATCCTTGTTTTTCACATATATACATTGAAAAGAAAGCGTTAAATCATCCAAATACAAAGAAAATATTAGAGCATTTTAGGGAAGCTGAAATTATTGAGATTAATCACTATAAGGATGTATTTTCCAGAAGTAACCAAAATTATAGCTTGCATAAGAACAGCCTTAAACTAATCCTTGCAGTAAAAAAGGAAAAATTAATTTATAATGGGGCTCAAGTTTGTGAAGATTTTGGGAATATTCATTTTTACTATACTTCAACTATGATGAATTGTATATATGATTGTGAATATTGTTATCTTCAAGGAATGTACACCACAGCCAATATAGTTATATTTGTAAATATTGAAGATTTTTTTAGTGAGGTTGAAAATCTTCTGAGAGAGCATTCAGTATATCTTTGTATTTCTTATGATACAGATATTTTAGCCTTTGAAAATGTAATTGGTTACGGGAGAAAATGGATTGATTTTGCTAAAAAACATGAGAATCTGAAGATTGAAATAAGAACAAAAAGTGCTAATTTTAAGGCTATAGAAGATATTGATGCCCAAGAAAATGTCATTTTAGCGTGGACGTTATCACCGGATAAAGTGTATGTAGCTATGCTGAACAACTATCGGAAAATATGATTTCATATGTTTATGAGATTACAAAAAAATATATGCCGGAAGAAAAAATATACATTTGAAAGGAAGGGTAATATGAAAGCAGCTGTTGTTACAGGAGCTTCTTCAGGAATTGGGCTTGAGATAAGTAAAGTTTTAATAAAATTAGGGTATAAGGTTTACGGAATAGGGAGGGATTTTTCTAAAAGTAATATTAAAAATGATTATTTTGTACCGGTGGTATGTGACGTGATGAATACCCCGGTCCTTTGTGAAAAAATAAAGGAGATAAGAAAAAATGAAGAAGTATATATTCTTGTAAATAATGCCGGTGTCGGCTATTTTGGACCTCATGAGGAGTTGAGCCCTGAAAAAATTCATGAAATGGTTGCAACCAATCTTGAAGCACCACTTATAATAACTCAGTTGCTCCTTAGAGATTTAAAGAAAAATGCAGGTTTTATCATTAATATATCTTCTATCACTGCTAAAAAATCCAGCACCTACGGCTGTGTTTATGGAGCTACCAAAGCGGGACTTACGCATTTTTCCAACAGTCTGTTTGATGAAACAAGAAAGTATGGAGTAAAAGTAATTGCCATACATCCGGATATTACTAAATCCAACTTTTATAGAAATGCCGATTTTAAAGAAGGAGATCTTCCTGAAAGTTATATTACACCGGAAGAAATAGCCGGGGCTATTAAGATGGTATTAAATCAAAGAGAAGGGCTTGTTATTACAGACATTACTTTAAAACCTCAAAAGCATATGATTCAAAAGAAAAAATAGTTTAAGGTAATCTCCTATATACCTTCTCTTCTTTTATCCATGGAAAACCTGCTAATCTTATTAGTGGTTCCATATACGAGCTAATTTATGATAATTTTTTAAACTACGCTAACTTTCTCTCCTCTCTCCGATGACTTGTATACAGCCAGCACCAAGTCAATAGATTTTCTTGCTGATCTGCCCGGTATATAAGGTTCTCTATCCTCAAGTACTGCAGAAATAAAATCCGATACAATATAAGAATGGCTTTCCAAATCAACATTTGCAGGGTCTGATGAAGAAGATACAACCTCCCCTTCTTCCCCATCAAGCATAATTTTTATAACCTCATCGCCTGTAGCTGAACCACAGTTATCTTCTTTGGACTGTCGCATATATAGGTACGTCTTTCCCTCTGCATAAACTATTGTACCTTTTTCAAATTCAATTCTTATTCTGTCGCCTTCAGGAGCGTTTTCAGGGACATTAGAAATTGTAGTCCCCATAAGGACACCCTTTGCTCCATTTGTAAACTCAAGAATGGCCATAGCCGTATCTTCAACTTCAATATCCCTTAACATGGCCTCTGCAATCCCATATACACTCTTAACATCGCCGGCAAGCCAGCACATTGTATCAATGGCATGAATTCCCTGATTCATAAGGCACCCGCCTCCATCAAGCTCTTTTGTCCCTTTCCAATTGGAACTGGTAAAATACTCCGGAGACCTGTAGCCCCTGTACTGGCACTCAACAATAGTCATTTTACCAAGCCTTCCGCTGTCAATAATCTCTTTTGCCTTTCTCAACCCGCTCCTTGTCCTGTTCGGAAACACACAGCCCAACTTTAAATTATTGTCTTCAGCAGTCTTAATCATTTCAGACATAACTTCACTTTTAATGTCAAGGGGCTTTTCACACAATACATGCTTTCCATTCTTTAAACATTCAATAGTATGTATCCCGTGCAGCCCGCTTGGTGAACATACACACACTGCATCAATATCCTTATCTGCAGCTAGTTCTCTATAGTCCATATAAACTTTCTTTGCACCATACTTTTTTGCAAACTCTTTTGTCTTTTCAACACTACTGTGGCCGCACACAGCCACAAGTTCAGCCCTGTTGTCGTTTAGGATAGACCTGGCATGAAAATGTGCTATCATTCCGCATGATATTATACCAAAACGAACTTTTCTCATACTATCCACTCCTTAATATGTATTACACTTATTAAGTGAACTACTAAGTAAACTACATCGCTAATGATAATTTCACCTTTTCACCTCGCTTTCTACCCATATTAATATTATATTTTTATTTTATTTATCCATCAAGTAGTTTGCGTTTCATCATTTGTATTACCGTCAGCCCAGGCCTCAATTGCATTATTGTTTGCATAAGAACAGTCATTTTCTTCAAAGTAGTTGCCGGTAGACATCCAACCATTCAGTACCCTTATAAACAGGCCGTTAATCACTTATCGTCCTTTTATAAAGTATTATAAAGCATTTTGACGGCCTCAAAAATAAGAAGAATTACAACTGTTGGTGCAATACTTATATATACTTTTTTAAGTCGTCAAGATTTTACGGATGCATTTTTAGAAATGTGTCCGGTGATAGTTATAAAAACAATCGACATTAATATTAATTTAATTAGTAATATTTAGTAATATTATGATATAATACTATTAGGTCTTAATCATGTAATATTTTGGAAACTACTAATAAAATGGAGGTTTATATGAAAAAGAATTACAATTATTCAATAGACAATAAGATAATTATAAACTGCGTTCACTGCCTTAGTAAATTGAAAGTGCCCCTGGATAAAGGTAAAATACTAGTTACTTGCCCTGTATGTAGAAAAGAATTTATTTATAATCCTAATTCAATTATTCATACGCTTAAACAGATTATCATACTTATGAAATCCTTACTTCTGGGCGCTAAAAATAAATTTCCACTACTCAAGGGCAGGATTAAGGGTATTTTTGTAAAAAACAAAAAGAAGGTTGTTATTTCAATTTTTATAATTCTTATTATACTGTTCATATTGATTTTGTCATTATTTCTAAAATTACCAGATAAAGACGATAAGAACATGCAAGTGAAACCAGGGCCGACAGTCATTCTTAATATGCCGTAAGTAACCCATTTTTCCATATAGATCATGGAAATACCTCCTCCATAGCTTCTTTTGTCCCTAGTTAAATAGGCTTTTAAAATTATTATAGAATATATCTGCCTTTAAAGACGCATCTATTTCTGCTTTTTCTATTAACAAAAGTGAACTTTTTAGACAATAAAGAGGGTGGTTTGAGCCATATAAAATTTTGTTATGATTAATTTCCTTCAGCAGTTTTTCTGTAACAAACAACCAATCTTTTAGTCCCGATACATCAAAAAACACATTTTTGCGGGAATTAATTATGTCTTTAATTGCCACAATTTCCCCAACCCTTATACTTAATAAAACTACCTTATTTTCAGGATATTCCATTAAGAAGTTGGATAAATCCCTGGCTTCTATGGACTTTTGCTGTAATAGGTAGTCAAGGCGTTCATCATCCATCCTCATTGTGAGAAAAAGGGGTAATTCCTTTTCGGCCAACAGGCTGCATAGTTTTTGTAAGCATTTGCTTTCCAACTTGTAACCATGATAGCCTGGGTATATTCTCACACCTTTAATATCAAACAGCTCAATACCCCTTTTAATATCACTGATGAATCCTGGGAGTTCAGGATTAACCGTAAGTACATGTTTATATTCTGTACCTTTAATAATTTCATGAAGGTCTTGGTCACCCTCAAAGGGGTCATTGTAGAATATACTATCAAGAGAAGAAATATAACCGTATTTAATTCTATTTATTTCATGGACTTTCCTTAAATCTTCAAAACTGTTTTTGCGAATTTTTCTAAAAGGCCAATGTCCCAACAGGCAGTTAATATCTATTTTATACATTTTATCATCACCCCAATACCTTAATAGCATTTTTATAATATATAAGCTCCTTTTCTTCAGGTGTCAAATTTGCTTCTTCTATTTGACCAAGGTTTACCAGGTAAGAGCCGGGCATGTCGGTACCAAATAGAATTCTTTCTACACCAATTTGTTCAACTGTGTAATCTACATCATCTCTTCTAAATATAGAACCTGAAATATCCACCCACACATTCTTCAAATCACGAATAGCTTTAATGCCATGGTAAGAATTCCCTCCTAAATGAGCCATAATAATCCTTGCTTCAGGATATTTCCGGGCTAAGTTAGCAGTATTTGGTCCTGTTGTTTCAAACTCTAGCTGGTTTATTGTCTTTTTAAATGCATGGACAAGTATGGGTACATTGTATTCTATACATTTTTCTACAAGGGGAAAAACCAAAGGGTCGTCACAGTAGGTTGCAACCCACAATTTCATACCGGACATCCCATACTCTTCAATACCTTTTTTCAAAACATTGATACTATTATCATGGACAGGGTTTACATAGCAAAATCCTCCTATATGCTCAGGATACTCTTTCATAAATCTGTACGCTTCATAATTAAGCTCACTGATTTCATCCTTGTCAGGATAATAGCTTCTTAATCCGGATATATACACTTTGCTGATGTTATACATTTCACAGGCCTTAATTATTTCCTTTTTGTCCGTCTCATATCTGTCTGCCCATATGTGGGCATGTATATCTATTATCACTATGAATACACCCCCCAGGTAAAAATATCTTTGATTCTTTTATTATATCACATTTATTATATCTTATCATTGATATCATCGGGATGATTATTAGCTTTGTTATTTTGGTTATTATTACACTTTTGTCTTATTGCCATTTCGTACTCGTTAAGTGCTTCGTCCAACTTCTTGCTTGCAGAAATAACTTCAGAGTCAAGTAAATCCTGCTTTTCATCAATTAACTGTGTTAATTTCTCTTTTAATTCATTTATTTTTAAAATTATATCCTGTAATTCCGACATTAATATTTTCCTCATATTGTACTTTGTTTGTAACGAGTCATACGGAACAGTCGTTTTTTGACTCTCTACTTTTTCGTACCTATATTTAAATTTCTGTAAAAAGTAAAATTATATGTGTGGTATATTTTGCCACTTTAATTAAAAAATTTTGTATAATTTACGTTACTAACTAAACTTTTTGCATATAATACAATAATTTCGTTATCCAAACAATTTATTGGGGAAAAATAAAATATACTGGATTAAAGGAAAGAGAGGTGATTGATTTGAAAGCTTTTGTAGATAAAGATAAATGTATTGGGTGCGGACTATGCGAATCATTATGTCCTGATATTTTTAAAATAGAGGATGACGGGTTAGCTGTAGCCATAGACGAAGAGCTCTCGGACTCAGACCTCGATTGTGCAAAAGACGCCGAAGCCCAATGTCCGGTAGAAGCCATTTCAGTAAGTTAACTTTTAATCTATGAGGATACCTTACCTATAGTGCTTAGTACTTATTTGTCGCTTTGAACAAAAGGTCCTGCCGTTTAGCCGGACCTTTTGTTATTTTCTCATGTGTGTAAAAGTGCCCTTAAAGCCCTGGCATTTTCAACCGCTTTTCCCAAGGGGTGGTTATTAAAGGAAACAACTGTTATATCCGAATTGTTTTCAAGCTCTTTTATTTTTGTAACCCATTCTATCAGCTCACTTTTACTGTAAAGATAATTATACCTCTCTGATCCTTCACCGCTATACCATTTTTCAGCATTTTTCCCATGCATCCTAAGGTATGATATCCTGGAAGTAATTGCAATCACACTTCCTATTAATCCCCTTATGTTGGGCCCATCTACACATACAAAACCCATCCCTTCATTTTTCAAAAATCTCATTACTTCTTTATTAACCCAATTATGGTTTCTAAATTCCACATTAATTTCCAACCCGCTAAACCACAGGCGTAAATTTTTTATATGTTCAATATTTTCACGTGTGTAATGAAAAGAATAGGGAAACTGTGCCAGAAGACATATAAGCTTATTGCTTTCCACCAGGGGTTGAATTGCATATTTAAACTGTCTTGCCTCATCAAAACCAAGATTTCTCTCATGGGTAAATCCACCAAATATTTTCACGGAAAATCTGAATGTCTTCGGTGTTTTCTTGTTTATGCTCTCGAAAAGCCGTATAGCAGGCATATGATAGTATGTAGAGTTAATTTCAACAAAGTTAAAATGTGTTGAGTAGTACTCCAACATGGAGTTTGGTTTTATATTATCAGGATAAAAGGAACCTATCCAATCCTTGTAAGAGTAACCTGCCGTACCAATATAAATCATCAAATCTCTCCTATTTTCTATTCTTCCCTATTTTTATAATCCTATTATATTCTTAATTAAAATATTGTCAAATTTGTGTAAGCCATTGGCCATTAATTATCCATTAATTATCAAGTTGTTTGACAAATATCAAGAAAGCTAATACAATTAGATTATGAGTATAGTTGATATTAACAAGAATCCCTAATAAGCTGAATTACAGGCTATATGCTGGGGAGACCTGGTATTGAAGTTAATGGGAAGGTGAGGGTTATATCAAAGGTAAGAGTAGCCGGAGCTAGATATACTTTAGTATTATTAATACTTGTCATATTATTTATATTGCTTCAAATACTGGTATTCCATGACAATAACCTTAAAAATAAAAAATTCTACATGGATAAACTGGCTATTGCAAATATTGAAATGGATCAAGCTACCTTATTTGCTGATTCAGAAGTGTGTAAAAAGAACTTGAGGTCCATCGTTAACAGGGTGTATATTTTACTTTTTTTGGAATATAATTTTTCCATCATTCTAAATTCTATTGTTTCACACAAAGAATTATTAGTCGATATAAGAGAAGAAATATTCGGCTTTATTTTGGCATACTTTTCTGAAAGCAAGTATAAGAGCATCTACACATACACATACACATACACATGCTGTTAAACTTCTATTAGTATTTCAAATGTTTATGTACCTAAAAGGGGGTGATTGTGTGGGTGCTCTTGAAATTACTATAATTGTTGTTAGTGCAGTTTTCATAATTGGTTCTTTGGTAATCAGCAATATTATTAGTGGAAAAGTTGAAAATGATAAAAAACCCGATAATAAAAAAACCAAATAGAAGTGAGAGGATAATTTCCTCTCACTTCTATTTGGTTTAATCTTCACAAACCCTTTTTGCAATGTTTGCCCATTCCCAAAGCCTTTGGGGTTGATAGCGTATAGTGCTGACATCCTTGAGTATGAATTCAACAGGGCACCCATATTTTCTACATATGTCCCTGGTTTCTCTTAGATCCTTTTCGACTACTTCCGGCTCCCATTGAGTCCCTGCGAGGAATGCAGGACTGGGCTTGCGAGAGAATACAAAATCTTTTCCGATACCCTGGGCTCCTCTTTCGACATTAACCCAGGGGCTCATTGATACTTTCCTTAGATTAGGAATTTTCCTTACAATGTCCATTTTACCATCCAGCGGGTCACAACACCCGTAGTATACAAGGCCAAACCTTTCAAACCACCTGTTACAGTAATCCAACTCAAACTCTTGATGCATTTCAGGTGATACTGTGGAAAACACCTGTGCCAGTCCAAATGTCCAAAGGTCCTTGGCCCTCGGTTTTTTTGGGTTGAAACCTGGGGCCGGGAGTTCATCCGTATACGCACCCGTACAATGTATTGTAGTCTGGCCATAACCAAGAAGACCCTGCTCCTCAAGCTGGTCAAGCATTGAAAGGTAAGCAGTCGTAAGCCTGGACATCAGTTTATGCATAAATTCCGGCCTATCAATAAGATCATATAGGATATTTTCAACCCCCTTCCACGTACTTATAAGGTCCCAGGAATGGTTGTTAGGAAAGTATCCCTGCAATCTTATGTCAATAATTCCATCAAGCAGTTCATGTGCCATCTCCAATTTTTTCATAGTTGCTTCTTTATCGTAGCGCACCTGGGGAATTCTGATTTTTTCCAGGTCTTCTTCAGTCTGTAGCTGGTCTACAAATTTATGACTGACTACGGAGTTCATTGGATCGGTAACCAGGGTGTGTTCCTCAACCTTAATACCGAAGTCCGTCCCATAAATAACCTTGTTTACCTCTACATAGGATTCAACCACCATATCCGCAGGCATATGCTTCCATAAATAAAGTATTCTTCGAAAATGGTTTTCCAACCATCTGCAGAACTCATTCTCAGATTGGACCTCCAGTTCACCGTCAACATCCATTTCATGCCACGGTAGCTGGTCTATCATTACCATAGGCCTTTCAGGTCTTAAACCATTAAGGGCCCTCCATAACCTCCTTTTTTCCTCCTGTATTGGTAAAGCAGCAATTTCCGCTACTTTTTTTCCAAGTTCCCTGACAATTTGTATATCTTTTTTGCTAAATGTCATATTTATCTTTCCCCCTATAAGCTTCATATTGTAAACAATTAATACATTAATATCATAACACAATTATATCTTGAACCTTCCACGACTAAAGTTGCGGGATTCTTGAGAAGTTTGGTTATGCTACCCTTGCTTTCTTTCTATATTATACTTATATTTTATTTATTCATCAAGTAGTTTGCCGTTTCATGAGCGCATTTTCAAATTTTGAAGAAAATGCGCCCCCGTTTCATCTCATGACTGAAATCATAAGTATTGAAGTGTAATGCACCGGTTGATAAATCCGGATATGTACTTAAACTTGCCTAATATGAATATGCTACTCCCTCTGGCCTATTCCACGTCCATTTAAAGAATAATTTCTCTACTTCAGTAGCAATAATATAAGCAAATGAAACATGCCTATTATCTTATACTTATACCGTTGTCATTATCCTGTACCTCTATCAATTCAACTCGTTCTCCTGTAATCCTGTATTTCCAATAACTAACTGGCTGAACACCATTAATTTTGATATCCCAGATTTTTGTCAAGAGAATAGAGTATTGCCCCTCCTTCTCCTTTTCACATTGAGTTTTCAGTATGCACCGGATTTTGACCCCCGGATATTTTCCTCCTGCATTAACCAGTATTTCTCTTGTGCCACACCAGTCCGGGAATTCATTCCTCATTGAAGTAACAAGATATATCGCCCTGGCAGCTTTTTCATCCATTCTTTCTTTAATTACACGGGACATTACCTGGGTATCTTCTCTGCCAATCTCCTTAAGATATCTTTGTGCTTTTGTCACCTGCATATCCCACAATTCTTTGCTGGTTGTTTCATCACCATTAATAACAGCTTCAGCTAAATCTTTAGGGAACATTTCACGTATAGACTTTTCCCACATTCCGCCATCCATGGCTCGCCTGTATTCAAGTACTTCATATTCTCCATTCTCTTGCTTTTTCAATTGCATTCTAACCGGTTCACCACTTACCCCTGATACCACTGTAAATATACCATTTTCAAAACCAAACCAATGGAATCTCACCTGCATATAAACATTTATTATCCCGTCTTTTTCCTCTGTTCTATATATCTTGTGTGCTTCTATCGCTTTCTCACCCATCAGATATGCCCTTCTGTTTATTGAAAGAATGCAGTTAGTTATAACATCCTCCATGTTTTTCATGTCCGTATGTGCAGGTAAAACAAGTTTTGGCTTGCCGGATGTATCCTTAAATAAATCATAATCGGCATCAACTATGTGGAAGTCAGCATCCTTCTTAAATGTCCCATACTTGTAAAACCAATCCCTGCCGCTTCCAGTCCCAATACCTTTTTGTTCATCATAGATGCTCAGTATTTTCGCACATGCAGCTGCCATAATATATTCCTTCAACCCATCCTCATTGCTCTTTGCAAATATATCCATCATAATGTCCAGTGCAGGTTTTCCCATGGCAACAAGCTCAGCAAAAGCCTTGCTGTCCTTTAAATAGCTGACGTAGTCGTATGAATTTGATGATGCCAAAGGTGCATTTTTCATTATTTCTTCCAGAAGCATATCAACGTCTGTATCATCTATTTTTGATTCAAAATTTAGCTTGCCTGTTTCTTTTAATACATTATAAATTCTATTATCATTCCTTATATCAACTGAATGTTCATACTCTACCGGATAACCCAGGTTAATTGAAAATGGCTTTTCCATTATATTTATGACCGGCAGTTGGGTAGAAATAGATGATAAACTAGTCCAAAAAGCACCTATGTAAATTCTTTCTCCATCAACAACTACTACAAAAGGAATTCCATTGACAGGAACACTAGGAATCCTGTTCAAGACATCTTCACTTGTTTCAAATGAATGTTCAGACCAGTTATAAGACTTTATATCTTTCTCAGTAATAATGGGTGTATCTTCTAATTCCAGATTATTTATACCCTTCTCAACGGCAACTTTTGTATCTGCATCCTTTACAAGATAAATCGCAAACCTACCATTAGAATTCTGGTTTTCATTTACCTTTGGAATTACTGCATTTTTATTAGCCTCTCTATATTGCCCATTGGTTAACAGCACAATACCGAAAGCAATAAGAATGATAATAGCTGTAGTGCCTAACCAGAACCCAGGTTTTTTGAAGTTCATTATTCCCTTTATCCTACTTTTGATATTGCTTTCACCAAAAGCCAGCAATCCGCCGTTTAAGAGTACACCCTGATTTACAGCAAGCTTAATTAGTGATGCTGCATATTCGCTCCTTATATCATTATTACATACCGACAAAACCTTCTCGTCGCATGACATTTCCATATCCTTCTGAGATAATATAAATCCAAGCCATATTACAGGGTTAAACCAATGTACACATAAAGCTAAAACCGATAATGGCTTTATAATGTAGTCAAGTCTTTTTACATGCACAAGTTCATGTGTAATGATATGCTTTAACTCTGATTCATTGCAATTTTGTGCAAGAGCTAACGGCAGTACGATATGCGGTTTAACCAGGCCACACACAACAGGAGTATGTATCCTGTCCGATGTATAGATTTGAACTTTCCGCTTTAATTTTAACTTCCGGGTGCACCCAGAAACTAAACAGTTGTTCTTGTATAGAATGGCTGTTTTAAGCCTTTGCCATGTGTGAAAATATGCAAACATGCTGAAAGAAAACAAACCTACTGCACCTATAAGCCATATGCATGAGGCAAGAAATGTTAGCACCTGTATTGGATCAACTGATGCTTCGGGAGTTGCCGCAGGAAAAGAGCTACTTACATCATTACTTAACGCTTCATTAGCGGTTTTCTCTTGAGATATGCTCCCATAACCTGTAACATATAGGATATCATTATCCCTTCCATGATATTGTGGGATTTGAGTCATTATTACTTCAGCACCTGGTATTATATTAAAAATACTTAATACTGATGTAAGGGAAAATGGAATAAGTAGCCTTACAAGTACTATTACCCATAAAGCATAACTAAAAATTCGAGGCAACCTATTTTTAAACATTAGCCTGAAAACTATTATCAAAATAGCTGCAATTGAAGCAGTAATACTCATGCTAAGTATAGCAGTAAATACATCGTAAAGCATTCTCATTCCCCCTCTTTATACTTTTCTACTATTTTCTTAAGTTCTTCAATTTCATCCTTACTTAATTTTTCTTTCTGCAGGAAGGTAGTAAAAAATAGCTTTAAAGAGCCATTATAAACTCTATCTATATGTTCCTCAGTTTCTGCCCGCATGACTTGTTCCCGGTTTATCAACGCATAAACCACAGCATTTTCGTTTTTTATCGCTCCACGTTCACACAACCTCCGGATTACAGTATAAGTAGTTGATTTTTTCCATCCAAGCTCTTCATTTGCAAGCTTCACCAATTGGGTACTCGCTACGGGTGAATGCTCCCAGACGATATTCATAAACCTGTATTCTGCATCAAATATTTTAATCTGTTCCATTAGTAAACCTCCCTAAGTTTAATCCATTAAACCCGTATCCAGTTTAACCTATTAAACCTCTATTGTCAATTAAAACTTTTATTGTCAATTAAAACTTTACAATTTCAATAACATATAACAATTTTTATGTCCTGCTTATTTATTTTATTATAATATCATTTTTTATGAACCTTGCTGTGGATTATTTTCTAAAAGAAAAAATGGGGTATGCCCATTTATTTCCTCTTATTGTAAATCATTAAAATATAATGATATTATTATCATTCCGTATAGGCCATTTGTAAACTATAAAATTTAAGAATTGCATTAGAATGTTACTCCAAAATTTGTGAATTACTCTAAACTTAATAAATGTTTAACCCCAAACCTATAATATTTACATATTTTAAAATGCAGGTATACGCAAAAATAAGGTATTAATATAGTTGAGAAAAAATGTGGCTATTATAGCGAAAATGAAATAATATTGATAAATGATTTTCCTGATAAATTTATTCACATGTCAATGTATTTTATCTATTTAGATACAATTATCTTCTAAATTGTCGCAAAAAATGTTAGAATGGGTATGAAGGGAATAAGATTTATTTATAAAATTATACTGACGAGGATATACAATGAATGATTATAATGAATTGAAATTCATTTTATCAAAAATGAATCTTTTATTGGAAGGAGAGGATGTGCCTAAGCCCCTTGAATTGCATTAGATATTTATGAATTGATGAGGAATGCGGATAAAGCGTTGCTAAATAAATTATATGATGAAGTAATGCAAAGAAATGATTTGGATGAAAAAGTGAAACAAGCCGTCATGGTAAATTTTAAAGGATTAATAATTAACAGGTTAAGATAGTGCATTATTAGTTATTATTAATGTATGGATGTAAGGAGAAATTGGAAATGATATCTGTTATCAGTCATAATTGTAATGGGTTCATTAACCAAAACATGCATGATTCCAGAACTAAAATGTTGATGCCTCTGGCTTTACTGGTAAACGACGACATGTTAAAAAAATATGGCTTGCTGTCTGAGGAAGAATTGAAGTATATAATTGATTTTATTGATACTTATGGAGGTTTTAGAGTATATAATTAGTATTCCCTAGCCACTTTTCTTTATTATAAAATTCGGAGTTTGGCCCAAGGGAGTATAACTCTCCTCCTAAACATTTATAGTGCAAGTGCTATTTATTCTTCATTACCGTTTCTTAAAAAGCTTTGTCAAAGAATAACTCCATCTTTGTCTTTTTCTTTTAAAATCTGCCCGGCATCAAAGTCAATCTAATCTCTTTTGCAGTTTGTTATAAATTAACAATCTTTACCTTGTTGTCAATAGAGCACGCAATTTTCTCAGCAACGATACTCCTATGACATACTCTTGAGTCCTTTTCAAAACACATTTTGACGAGACTGATCTGCGTGTGCCACCTATTCAAGCTCGTACAGCTTATCCAATATATTTTTTACAAAATACCGTTTGCCCTTCCGTATTATTTCGTGACCTTCCATTTCAAGAAGCAGTTTTTGTTTGTCTATGCCGCCGGGAAATCTATCATTAAGCTCTCCATCTTTTTTAAGCGTTCTCCAATACGGTGTATCGTCCGTACCACGTTCAACAGAGGCATGTGCCGCAATATTTATGAATATCCCTGCAGTAAGTGGACATGTAAAATCTGCCCCATGCTTTTTGGCCAAATAATTTCTTATATAATCCGTGGTTATGACCTTTCCATATGGCACCTTTTTCATTATTTCATCATAAGCTAGCGGAGGGGCAATCAACATTTTTGTGCCGCCATATCGCGTAATCGTCATTGGGTCTGAAACCTCTATTACCTTTGGCATGTCTTTGCTATCGCGCAATTTCTCGTTAAATGATTTCTTTTTCATACATATCACTCCTCAATTCTTATTCGAGAATAATTTTCCAGGCGTAAGCGTTTTATTATTCAAATCCAATGTGTGGATTTTCATTTATTTTCTACTTTTAATTAAATTCAGAATAATATTTGCCGGAAATAAACGCTGCTTGAACAAAATAATCGCTGATAAAACTGCTTTAATTACCCCAATGATAAAAAATAAGATATGTGGGAAAGCAACAGTATTAAGCATTATACATTGAACAACAATCCAAATGACTAAAGCCCAACCAAAAACACTGCTTATATATCCTTGAAATTGTGGTTTAAATCTACACATTAAAGCACTGAAAATATTTCCGAGCCCAATTATGGTAAATAAAATAATACCAGGTATGAGATAATTTTTAAATGGAGAGTTTTTTAGCGCCTCAACTGTTATTCCAAGTGGTTCCTCTGGGTCAATAATAGCAGCCAAACCGCCAAATATAGCTCCTATTCCTACAAATAAATGTAAAGCAAATAATAAACGGTATATTCTCTTCATTTCCATTCCTCCGATTAATACACATATTCAAACAAATGTGTAGAACTATAATCCTTCCGATAATTCCATTATCAGGGATTTTCGATAGCCTTTAAAACAAGCGCATCTGCACGTTGTCTGCTATATCGTTAATTGTATTAATTCCTTTTGATACTTCCTTTATCTGCGTTGGCTTTAGCAATGGTGCTACAGACTTAAAATCCTCAATAGTTAATTCATTTTCCATTACATTACCCTCGATAATGTTTTCAATAATTTCTGAACTTTTGTGATTGCCTAAAATATCGTCAATGGAGGTATGAAAGATCTGTGCAATCTCAGGTAATTTGGAAATATCAGGCATCGTTACACCCCGCTCCCAGTTTGATACTGCTTGGAAACTTATATTAAGCATATCAGCAAGCTCCATTTGTGTTAGGTTTTTTTCTTTTCTTAACATGGCAATTTTTCTTCCAATATATTTCATATCAAACATAAGTAGTAACTCTCCTTTATCTTTATTTTACGTTTGAATGGTAACATAAAAATAAATCTATGTCTAACAAGTGTTACTTGAGTTAAAATATATTGTAACTCAAGCATGTCTTTATATTGAATACTAATCGTTAAGCTCATCTTAATTCTATAAGTCCATATAACTTTCTCTTCGCCGGACGTCCGGAAGCCCGTGCGTCGTCCGTGTGCTATATTTCAGAGAACGTCTCGCACTCAAGATGTGCCTGAGTTTACAGGTCAGATAGAAACCTTAGATAGCTCTTATCTTGGTTTCTGTCTGACCGACTTGGTTAGCGAAGGCATTTGGTGTGCTCCCTGGACTTTGGTTTCAGGGACCATTAATTGTTGGACTCAGACCTTGCACACCTTTACTTGAGTGCATTTGTTAGGTGTAGTCGCCACTCTTTAAAACCTAATTACTAAAATTTTCTACCCTTATTATATAACAAATATACAAAAGTTTCTATTGAATTATTACAATTTTATACAAGTTATGGTATTATAGTTGTAGTTTATTTGTGAAGGGAGAAGTAAAATTGAATATATACAAAGAAATGTGGGGTATTTCCAACATCCTTGATAGAATAAAAACACAATATGCGTCTGAAATTTTTGTTGAACAATTAAAATTTCAGGTTGAGCAACTCAGCTTTTTTTATGACTTTTTAGTAAAAAAACAAGGTAACGATCCATCAAAAACCTTCTATAGACCAAAAAAACGTCCAAAGGAACATCAAATTGCCTACTTTAATCTAACCAGAGGATTCCCAAAAGAATTATATGATGCTCA
The DNA here is from genome assembly GCA_013314855.1 of Bacillota bacterium. Classification (NCBI taxonomy): domain Bacteria; kingdom Bacillati; phylum Bacillota; species Bacillota bacterium. The sequence goes on from JABUEW010000083.1 coordinate 18,465, forward strand.
TTGGTGCTATGTGTTTAAAGATTTTGGTTGTAAATTATTAATTATACCAACTACTTCTGTAAAAGAAGATTCAAAACCCTGTAATCCTAATTATGAAATGGATATTCATATAAAAAATTTCCCAAATGGCAAAACAAGTAGATTACATATTGATGATATAAGAGTTGTAGATTTGCAAAGACTAATTGTAGATAAGGGAATTTATGATATTGAAACTGACAGAAACGATATTAATGTTTTTTTGCAAAATCATTAAATATCGTTGACACTTAATAAGAAAAATAATATAACCTGACTTTGGTATCAGGCATTAAAAAATGGTGATAACTTTACAAAAATTGTAAGGCTGTTGCAACTGCAACAGCCCTTTTAAGTATCCGAAAATTCAAGTTATAGTTTATAGTTGAATATCGATTTTATTTGTGACTCTGTCAG
>JABUEW010000084.1 GCA_013314855.1 Bacillota bacterium
AAATATTATTAAATTCTATTCAAATTATTTTGCGAGTTTGATTTGCCCCGAAGTGAATTTACAGGCTCTTAAGACTTGGAGCATTTAGTTACTGGAAGCATTTTCTTCATAAAAATAAAATGCGCCCATTGATTTATTTGTTTACTTATATTATAAGTTCATAATTTTCAAGAAATCTTTTATGAGGTTCAATCTCATCAATTACCTCCTCCAGTTTTTCTGTTAATACCCGTTCTGCCCAGGAACGCCTGCTATTATAATACCTATTGGCCACTCTCCAGAATTTTTGAGGAAACTGTAGAATAAGTTTCATCACATAAAAATCTTCGGGTGTGAGATTCCCTATATTCCTGTATATATCAGCAATTACTTTTGCTTCACCGATATCCCAATTACATTTCCTCATCCTTCTTCTTATAAAATTTGCTATATCATAGACCTTAAGATCGAAACAACAATAATCAAAATTAATAACTGTAGGACCATTTTCAGTAAAAAATATGTTGTTGTATGTAAAATCATGATGGCAAAAAATGCCTTCCCTTCTTGTTTCATCTACCAATTTATCGTAAATAGGACTTAAAACATAATCGAGAGCTTCCTTACCTATATCATAAAAGTAACCAACATACTTCAAGTAGACATGGTCAAACTTACTTTTTCTCCTAGAGGCTATTTTTTCCATCCTTTTTATTTCCCGTAATCTTCTGCAAAATATGTTTGGAAGCTTTCCAAGTTCGTCTCTTATAACACTATTTTGGGGAGGTATATAACCTTTTGAGGCTGTGTGTAGGTTTGCAAGTAAACAGGTAGCGTTTCTAATATCATCCCTATTTCCAAAATCGCACTCTCTTCCTTCAACCATCTGGGATATTGTGTGATATTTTTCGTCAAATACAATATAGGGTTCTCCTTTAGTAGTACAAAGATAACGGTCCAGATTTCTAAACCCGTTTTTATATAAATGCTCTTTTGCCCCATGTATAAACCGTATCCTGCCGGGATGAAGGTTGCTTTCTTTAAGAAGATATTTGCCCTGGGAAGTTATTAATGCAAATCCGTCTCTACAAGATATAATATTTCTTACATTTAGTTTATATTGTGAAAGAATATTTCTTTCTATACCAAACATAGATATCCTCCAATAGGTGTTTATCGCCTACACTAACTGAAAGCCGGTGGGTTTTAAACCTGGCGCTTTTAAAATAAATATATGCGCTTTGGCCTATACATAGAATATAAAAATGATGAATGCTTTATATTTTCAGCTATTTTACTTTCTCTTGGGGAGTTTATGTCTTAGAATAATAAATATTCTGTAAATTAGGTATCCCGTAAACATAGACAATAACGGTAAAAGAGGGAAGGCATACCTGTCAAATGCCATATAGTAACAGTGTACAGCATTAAAATAAGCTATTAAGCCCACTGTCAGGATATGTTTTGAAAACTCTCTGGTCATTACCATAAATATTCCTATAAAACCCAAGAGTATAAAATAATGAAATGCTATCACAAAGTACCGGTTGACCCCTAAAAATTCCCTCCAATAAAAAACCGTCCCCCAGAAAAGAGCGGTTTTATCTATAGTATACCATTTCAGGTATCTCCGGAAGTCATTCTTGAAACCTTCTATCATCCTTTTTTTAGCCACTTCAACTTCCGTTTTGTTTGTTTCAAGAGCATTTTTCCCAAGCTTATAATACACTATGTTTTCAGGGGTTTGCTGATAATTTATATACGTCCCTTGCAGCATTGGATTTCCGCTTGAAGCAGCAAGAGGTATAAACATGTTGTATTCCCTGTAATTCCTGATCCACCAGGGAGACATAATAATTATAAAAGAAAATGCCATAGAAGCACCTAGTTTTATTACTTTTGTAATGTTTACTCTCCAATGAATAGAAAGGTATAGGAACAGAATTATTGGATAAAGGGCAATAGTTGGGCGGCATAAGGTAGTTATTGCCCAAACCGTACCTAATAGTGCAAAATCAATTGCTTTGAGGGATTCTGCAAACCGAAGCGACAAATACACCAGAAGCATCAAAAGTGTTGTAAACAGTGTTTCAGTTAAAAAGTACCCTGTTGTAACAATGTTAGGAAAATAAAAAGATACCAGAAATGCTGAAATAAGCGCTACTTTTCTATTGAACAAACGTTTTGCCGTTAAAAAAACCAGGGCGATTGTAATCGAACTTAAAACAGCCTGGATTATTCTTGCTGTTTGAAATCCAACAAATCCATACCCAAATATTTTGAATATTCCTGCAAGAAAAAAAGGGTACACCGGAGTTACAAAAACTGTAGGTTCATTATACTCATGGAAAACGAATATGCCTTTTTTAGCCAATGCAACAGCGCTTTTTACATAGTTTAAATCATCGCTGAAAAGCGTAAGCCGGTTCCCTTGTGTAAATATAAGATAGAGTTTTATAAAAAGAGAAATAAATATAAAGACTGATAGTAAAATGTATGAAATTTTCTCTTTTTCATTTTGCACTTTACCTTTACACATTTTTAATGCCTTCTTACAAAATCTTTGTATATTTATTTTTATCTTTTTTCAACTTCTATATTACAAAAACGCTATTGCAACAATATAATTGCAAATAATGCAAATAAATAGGGCACATATTTTCCCTACCGTTAAAATGCGTGCCCTATATACTATATACTATATATTATACTCATAACATAAATTATACCCTCATTATACCTTGATAGCTTGCTCTATGGATAAATCTAATTACAACCCTGCCTTAAGCCTCTCCTGCCAATTTCAGCAATGCTTCCCATCTTTTATCCACTTCATTTTGTATTTCCTCGAGGAGTTCTTCATTGCCCTTCTTGAAGAGATGCCTGAACCTTCCCTGTGCTTTAAGGAATTCTACAACAGGCAACTTATTTTTTGGTTTATAGTTGATAATGTACCTGCCGTCAATAACTTCATACAATGGCCAGAAGCATGTGTCAACTGCCAGCTTGTTTATTACCATAAAGTCAGAAGCCTCATAACGCCATCCCCTGGGACATGGAGCCAATACGTTTAAAAATGCCGGGCCTTGGGTATAAATTGCTTTTTCAGCCTTTTCATATAAATCTCTCATATTGCCGATAGCTGCTGTTTGTGCAACATATGGGATATGATGCTTTACCATGATTTCCGTCAAGTCTTTTCTCCATTGTTTTTTACCCTGCGATACCTTGCCGGCAGGTGACGTAGTAGTATCTGCATACATGGGAGTGGCCGACGACCTCTGGATACCTGTGTTCATGTACGCTCCATTATCATAACATACATAAACCATATTATGGCCTCTCTCCATGGCACCTGAAAGGGACTGTATCCCTATATCGTAAGTGCCTCCATCACCGCCGAATGCAATAAACTTGGTTTCGCCTTCCTGGTTTAACTTCCCTTTTTTCTTTAGGGCTGTATAAGCTGCTTCTGCGCCTGAAATAGTAGCTGCTGAATTTTCGAATGCACAGTGGATAAATGAATCTTTCCACGCAGTATAAGGATAAAGAAATGTAGAAACTTCCAGACATCCTGTTGCAGCACCGATTACTGCATGGTCTTCCGGCTTTAACGCTCTTAATATCTGCCTTACTACAATAGGCGCCCCGCAACCTGCGCACATTCTATGCCCACCGGTAAATCTTTCCGGTTTTTTTGCAATTTCCTTCAAGTTATATGCCATCTTACCTGCACCTCCTATTCTCTTACACCAATATAGTTGTAGACTGAATCTACTTTGCCTGAAATTGCTATGTTCAGGAGCTTGTTATAAATAAGTTCAATATCATCTGTCCTGACATCTCTTCCGCCCAATCCATAAATATAATTGATAACTTTAGGACCAAATACTTCTTTTGAAAACATTGCGCTGGTTATATCAGTAAATAATGGTCCTCCGGCAGCATTAAAACTATCTGCCTTATCCATTACGGCAACAGCCTTGAATTTGGCCAGGGCTTCAGCAATTTCATCAACAGGGAAGGGCCTGTAAACACGCGGTTTAATTAAACCAACCTTTTTACCTTCCTGCCTCATCTTATCAACAACAAATTTTGTAGTACCGGCAGTAGAATTTAGTACCACAATACATACTTCTGCATCATCAGTTTTATACTCTTCAAAAAGGCCGTATTTTCTTCCCGTTAGTCTGTAAAACTCTTCTGATACTTCGAGAATAACCTTTTTTGCATTTTTCATTGCTTCAGCCTGCTGTCTTTTATGCTCAAAATAGTGTGTAAAATGGTCCAAAGGTCCGACAGATATTGGATTTTCTTTATTTAAAAGAAAATATTGCGGCTTGTATTCACCTACAAAAGCTTTCACCTTTTCATCTTCCAAAAGCTCAATGTTTTCTATTGCATGAGAAGTGATGAATCCGTCCTGGCAAACCATCACTGGAAGAAGTACGTCATGATGTTCACCAATCCTATGAGCCATAAGCATATTATCGTATGCCTCCTGGCAATTTTCAGAATAAAGCTGAATCCAACCTGAATCCCTTGCTCCCATGGAATCACTGTGGTCATTGTGTATATTGATTGGTCCGGAAAGCGCCCTGTTTATACATGCCATAACTATAGGCAACCTTGAACCTGACGCAATATACAAAAGCTCCCACATCAGGGCAAGTCCGTTCGCCGAAGTAGCAGTCATAGCCCTTGCCCCTGCAGCCTGGGCGCCTATGCAGGCCGACATTGCGCTATGCTCTGATTCAACTGCAACAAACTCCGTATCTACCTCTCCATTGGCAACATAGGTTGAAAAATATTGCGGTACTTCAGTAGACGGTGTTATAGGAAATGCTGCCACTACATCCGGATTTATCTGTTTCATAGCAAAAGCGGTAGCTTCATTTCCGCTTAGTCTTTCTCTTATAGCCATGCTCCTTACCCCCTTCCTTATACTTCCTCAATAAAGTCTATGGCTTTAAAAGGACACACTTTAGCACAAATACCACAGCCTTTACAATGTTTATAATCAAAATCAGTCCTTTTTCCTTCGTTGTCTATTAATATTGATGTATCAGGACATACAGGATAACATAAAAGACATTGTTTGCATTTATCCTTTATCCAGATCGGCTTCATAGAACGCCAATCGCCGGTGTTAAAAAGCTCTGCATTTCCTGCATTTGCTATCATGCCTCCAATGGTAATATCCTTCCAGCTCACATCGGGAGAAATAACTTTTTCTAAATTTTCTACTCTGCATTTTACATCGCTGCAATCTTTGATACTCATAAACCTTTCACCTCCTGCATAGCCCTTTCAAGCGCCTTCATATTGCCTTCAATTACTTCCGATTTATTCGCAAACTTATGCTTGAATGAACCTACCATACTATCAAGAAATGTCTTCTCATCCATTACCTTACTTACTTTTACAACAGCCCCCAACATGGGAGTGTTTGGGAAATATCTGCCCAATGTTTCAATAGATATAGTCCTCGCATCAACAGTACAAATTTTTCCCTTATAGCCTTTTAGAAGAGGCCTTATTTCATCAGGAGATTTTGTAGTGTTAATTATTATTGCGCCATCTTCCTTCAAACCTGAAGTAACATCAACTGTTTCTAAAAGAGTCTCATCAATAACAACAACATAATCAGGTTCATAAATATTGCTGTGAATTGTAAGTTTGTCATCACTTATACGGTTATAAGCGGTAATTGGCGCACCCATTCTCTCAGGTCCATATTCCGGAAAACCCTGAATGTATTTTCCCGTATCAAATGCTGCATCAGCCAACAGCAATGATGCTGTTTTTGCGCCTTGTCCGCCGCGGCCATGCCATCTGATTTCAACAACTTTACCCATGGATTAACCCCCTTATACATAACTTTTGACATTGCAATAATACCCAAACTAAGTATACTTCTTTGTTAATTTATTGTCAAGATTTATTGCATAAAAGCCTTTTAAAATCAAGGCTTTCATTTAAATATTCTTGTTTATTGTATACATGAAATTATGAAAACAACCAGTTACATCTGCCAGTAAGATCAAAGATTTATAAAATCAAAGATTTAAAAAATTATTTTGAGAGTTATAAGAAGAATAAGACCTGGAAAACCTAAAAAGCCGATAAATAACGCCGATATAATATTCAAAGCTATTTGCACACCAAAAAATCTTCCTATAAGATTAAACAAAAAGATTATTGTACCCCCTATTACTACTTTGTATATAAGTTTTAATAATATTTTTAATGGAGCCATTAAAATCTCCCCAATTTTTTATTAATTACATGGCTTAACTATTTATTATTAATTATATAACCTTATACATAAAATTATTACAGTAAATTAAAATTTTATCCAAAACTAATAGAATTAGCAATGGATAATGGTGTATTGAACACACCGTTTAGAATAAGGGTAGCATAGCCAAACTTCTCAAGAATCCTGCGACTTTAGTCGGGGGAGGTTCAAATCCTATGCTCTATATTTGACCTTAAGCCCTCTTTCTTTCGCTTTTTTGAGGTAATATTCATACTTTATTTGGGCAGCCTTTAACATATATGTGTAATAATCAATAATTTCGTTTTCACATACATATTGAAAATTGGAATCGACATTTAACCACTCATTTTTAGCACTCCTAATATCTTCAATTAAAGTGTTATCGTCATCTGTTATGTAATTACGATTTACTGTGTTTTTTACAGTAGTATTTTTCTTTATGTTTAAAAATATTATTTCCTTTAATAGCCTGGTCAACCGGTTCTTAACCAGAACATTAAAAAAACCGACCTTTTTCCCGGTATTCAGGTCCATACAGAATTCTCCTTTTAAAATACTTATAATATATAATATATGTTTTTTACATTATAAGTATAAACAAAAATTTCCTGTATTATACAACTTGAAGATCACCCGTACCGTGTATTGGTCAAATAATCCAGTATAGCTTTTGAGGTTACATATCTAAATTTGCCCCAATCTCTCCATTTACCCTCTATATTGTTAAGAGATTCCACAATATCAGCTAATTCTTTTAAGTCTACTTCCCTGACTTCGCTGATTTCATCATCCAATGCCCCGGATAAAAGCATTCCTCCTACTTCCTTGAGTATAAATAAATAAGAATAAAAAATTACTTTCTCATTTATTTTTATTTTCTCATCCTTATATTGAAATTCAATCTTCAACCAACCTATATAATCAATTATTTCTACTTCAAGTCCAAGCTCTTCTTTTACTTCCCTAAATACGGCATTTTCAATATCCTCACCATATCCTATACCTCCTGAAGGAATCCTATAAATTCCCTTAGGATACTCTTCGCATGTAATAGTAATGATTTTTCCATTTGGCCGAATTATGCAGAATACCACCTCTCCCTTCCTGTCATTTTCTACAAGATGTTTCATCCTATAAAAAAAATCACTATTGATAAACTCTATCCTTTCTTCTCTAGTATAAATTTCTTTCGCGTTTGTTTCTTTCATACAATAAATCTTCCTTTCAAGTATTAGTTAAGCTTATTTTAGCAATAAGGATTTACCGGAGCAAGTACATTATTAATATTCTAAATTTATTCTCAATTTTAAAAAATTTAATATTAAAAGCATTGCAGGAACAAAAAAAGTTTGATATCGTCATTATAATCGAGTATATATTTAAATAAATATTTATGGAAGACAACAAATAATTTAACTGAGACTGAATAAAACCAGGGGTGTTAATACAAAAAATGGATACTATATTAACTAAAAAAAATGAAAAAACAAAGAGTATAGTTTTTGTAGCACTAATTATTTTAATATTTATATTTATTATAATAATACTTCAACTACTTTATACAATATTAAAGAATGACAAAGTATATAAGGGGGTATATGTAGACGGTATAAATGCAGGAGGGCTTACATATAATGAACTTAATGAAATCCTGAAAAATAAATATAATTACGAATTGGATAATGTAAAAGTTACATTAACTACTGAAAAGTATAAAGAAAAATATAGTTTAAGGGATTTAAACATATCCTTTGATGTGGAAGCTACCATAGATAAAGCATTTTCTATAGGAAGAGAAGGAAATATCTTTGAAAGGTTGAGTGAAATTTTTTATGTCAATTTTAATGATGTAAATATTTCCCCGGTAATAATATTTGACAATGAAACAATAGGTAATATTGTGGAATCTTTTTACGAAAAGAATTTCGTACCACTTAAAAATCCCGTAATAACATTTGATGAAAACAGTGTAATAATAAACTCAGGGCACCATGGAGAAAGTATTGATAAAGACCAGCTCTTTAGTGAAATAAAAAAGTCCATTGAGAGCCGGAAGATTACTAAAATAGAAGTACCAATAATTGTTACCGAGCGGGAAAAAATTAATCTTGAGGATTATTACAACACCATATGTACAGATCCTGTTAATGCTTCAGTCCGGATAGAAAACAATGTATTGGAAACTATACCCCATAAAAATGGCCGGAGAATTGATAAGACATTACTTGAAGGTGCAGTAAAAGAGTTAAATACCAATGAAAATTTAACCAAAAGTATACCTGTAACTCTAATAGAACCTGAAATAACAACCGAAAAACTTCATGCAAATTTATTCAGGGATGTTTTAGCCACTTATAAAACTTATTTTTCAACGGATAGTCAATATAACATTGATAGAAACGAAAATTTAAGGCTTGCGTTGGAATGTGTTAATGGTATAATGCTGGCCCCAGGTGATATATTTTCCTTTGATAAAACTCTAGGTGAGCGCACTGAAGAAAAAGGATATAAAAGTGCAAAAATTTTTTCAGGCGGTAAAATTATAGAATCTATTGGGGGAGGGATATGCCAGGTAAGTTCTACATTGTATAATGCGGTTTTACGTGCAGACCTTGAGGTTGTAGAAAGGCATAACCATAGTTTTGTGGTATCTTATATACCTGCCGGATTAGATGCTGCCGTGGCATACAATGTAATTGATTTCAAGTTTAAAAATTCATCCAGGTGGCCTATAAAGATTGAAGGTAAAATTACAAATTCAAATGAGTTAATATTTACAATATTAGGAACAAACGAAAACCCTGGAAAATCGCTGGAATTCTATACACAAGTGCTAAAAACTACAGAGTTTAAAACTATTTATATTGACGATCCGACAATGCCTGAAGGCAAAACAGTTGTTAAGCAAGAAGGTATAAATGGCTATGTTGTTGATACCTATAAAATTGTTAAACAAAATGGACAGGAAACTAATAGGTATAAAATAAGTACCAGCGTATATATACCTTTAGATAAAGAAGTTGTTAGAGGCACAAAAAAGGAACAGCAGCAACCCCAGCAACAGCAGCAACAGCAACCAGATTTGCTACCGCCGGTGGAAACTTCCGAAGAATCTTCTGTTGAATCTAACGTTCAACCTACAGATGAATCCCCCCCAGAATCTTACGAGGAATATCCCATTGATTCTTCCGGAGAATCTGGGGAATCTGATATTGAAAATATATTAGAAGTTGAGGAAAACCTATCATAAGATAAGTCAAAGGGAATGGTTATCAATATGACTCACCACGGGTAACAAATCAAATGTTACAGATGTGCAGTTTAAAAGCCGTTCCCTCTGACTCAATATAATTAATAAGTATCTACACTAATAGCTCCATTATTTCTTAATATTGATGCCACTCTGTCTACATTATTTTCATCAGTTTTCATTGTAAAAAGGATTTTCCCCGCTTTAATATCACTTTCATACTGCCTACCTCTGTTTTCCGGTATGCCCAGGTCAACTAAACCGCCAACTATTCCTCCTGTAACAGCACCGGATATTAGGCCGGTAATAGGACCTGCAGCTGCAACTATACCTAGCCCAGGTATAGCCATACTTCCTGCTCCTATTAATAACCCTGCGAGCCCTCCTAATACTCCTCCTGTTATAACTCCATCAGAAATGTTATCATTAATATTTCTTCTACCAATAAGGTTTGTACCTTCTTCACCCATATTACCTATATTTTCCTTTGCAACTATTGATATGTCTTCTGTCCTTAGGCCCTGTTCTTTTATTTGTCTTGCAGCATTTTCTGCATAACTTTGATTATCAAAAATAGCGGCAACGATTTTTGCCATGTGTTTACCACCTTTCTTAATTTTAATAAAATAACAATATATAGCTTTAGTAAAAATAGCTTGATTTATACATAAATTTTTGTAAAGTATTTTTAATACAAATAAAAATATTTTATAGTATAATTAAAAACAAAAAGATATTTTAAATAATTTTAAATAAAATATATATTTACATTTGGGGTATTTGTATATGAAAAAAGCCAAGTTAATCAAATTATTTATTATTATAATTGTATTATATCTGGTATTCTCAATACAGGTACATGCTGAAGTCCCTGCTAATTTAGAAAGTATGTGTTCGAAAGCATTGGTAAACCTGAAAATTATGATAGGGGATGAGAATGGAAACCTAAACCTTCAAAACAAAGTAACGAGATGCGAATTCATTACTTTAGTAAATAGAATGATGACATATGATTATGATGAAAAAATTGATGACTCAGTTATTGTCCCTTTCAAGGATATTAGCCAAAAACATTGGGCCTATAACAACATTAAAATAGCTTTAAAATATGCTTTAATAAAAGGATATACAGATAATACCGTACGGCCGGACAATTATGTTTCCCTTGTTGAAGCAAAAGCAGTAATACTCCGTGCTTTAGGGTACGAAAATACTATAAATAAAAAATGGCCCGAAGGTATAGCAGAAAAAGCCAAAGAACTTGGGTTAGATAAGAATCTAAAAGTGCCAAATGATAAGTTAATAACCCGAGGAGAAGCTTCTATATTAATTTATAATGCTCTAACAGTTAATTTTGTTGAATGAGGGGTTAAAATGCAGTTACAGGGTTTTATATTGATGATTTTCACTTTTGTTATATTGCCAATATTTATATTGTTTTCAAACCACGATGTTTTTTTTAGTGTTATGTCATTAATATTATTAATTAATGCATTACGTTCAATATACATATCTATGGTCGGTTATAAAAAAGGGATTCCTCAAATGGACCATGAAGACGAGGAGTTTCTGGATGATCTGGAATCCTCAATTGAATTTGATTTCAGACGCTTCGATACTGGTACAAGGGTAGCAAAATATGCAATATCTATACTTTTCTATATTTACTGTTCTTTCTTTGTAAGCAGCATATTAATAAAAATATTGATTTCTGCTGTTATTGTATATTGGATATATTACATTATCAACACTATTAAAGAAAATGACGTATTCAGAATGGCTTTTTCCAAAAAGAAATACCAGCGAATCCTGTCTGCTCTGGCAAATTCGGCTGCTGCCATTGTAATTCTAATTGTAGCCTACAATAAACTAAAATAAATTTCCAATATTTTCATTGAATATTTTTTTGTTTTGGAGACAAATTAATTATTGTAAAGGGTTCGTAGCAGTTGAGCCAAGACTATTAAAGGGTCTTATTACGGCTCTTTAATAGTCGGCCAAAGGTTAATACCAGGTCTAACATTTTATAATGTAGAGGCTTGGTATTAGCCGGCGGGCAGAGTATTATATGTCCTGTAAGGCTGTGCTACAGTAAAAGATACTGTAGTATGGTCAAAAGGGATATATAATATTCGAGCTAAGATTATCAAGGGTGCCGCAGGCAGACAGCTTTATTCATTAGCCTGGCTATTTATTTAGCAGTCCCTGTGATAAGGTAACTTTGCTGGGGGTCAACTGCAGTCGAGAGATTGCAGTTGGTTTCTAAGGTACTCTTGATAGTCGAGCAAAGGTTAGTGCAGGTTCTGTAATGCCTGTGGGCAGTCGAAAGATTGTCTATAGGTATGTAGGGATCTGTATTAGCTGTAGCGTAGACTGCTACGGGCTCTTTTTATTTAAACAGGCTATTTGTGGGTAAATTATACCACATATCAGGGAGATATGAAAGGTATAATCCTGGGACCTGTTCCATTTATATCTATAGGCTTAAATCCTATTTTAAAAGCCGGTGATTTGTCATCAAGTGTAAAATCACCATTAATACAATCCTTAAAAAGCGGGTCAGCAACAATAGAATGCAAATCCTGACCAAATAGACTTTTCCACTCTTCCAAAGTATAGTCAGCCTTACCTTTAAAGAAAGGTTCTTTTCCTGAAATATCCCATATTAGATTTAAATCGCTAATAAAACTTTTATCTTTAAACTTCATGCCATAACCTTCCAGGAATACCGGACTATTATTTGTTATTAAAATATTTCTTTCAAAAGTAAAACCGTTATGTTCCTCTGACCGTCCATACGATACAAGTGCTTCCCGTCCAAAGGCAAATATGTTGTTGCGGACTATGTTCTCCCTGCCATAGTGCTGGAAAAATCCCGTACTTGCCATACGATAGCAAATATTATTTTCTATTATTATATGCGAACTGCCTTCATCGGTATAAATTGCCCATCCACCATAGTTACATTTTTCAATGTCATGGATAATATTACCACGTACCACTGTACCGGGCTGTACGCCGAGCAAATATATGCCACCCATATCACTCAAAATACCTGTTCCAATATGATGAATATAATTCTTTTCTATTTTATTGTTACCAAGGTTGTTTTCTCTATATCCCCATACCCAACCGCATGATATACCTGTATAGTGAAGATGATGTATATGGTTATGGGAGATTTCATTATCGGATGAATGCGCACATAGCACACCTACAGCTGAATGAAAAACCCTTCCACAGTAATGAATATGGTTGTCTGTCACCCTGTTATTCCGTGTTCGTTTACTTTTATGGTCAAATATATCACCACCGTTTAACTTGACTCCTCCCGCACCAGCATTATAAATCTCATTACCAACTACGTTTATGTTCTTACAACCGTCTGATATTTCAATACCATAATATCCAATATTTCTAAGTCTGCAATTCTCTATTGAGCAATATCTTGCATATTTTAAGAATATTACACCGGGAACATTTAAAGAAGCCTGAACTTCACCGGCATAAATAATATCTGAAAAAATGTCTTTGTTATCTAACCCCCATTCCTTTCTTCTGGTTTTGTGATGCCAGCCAGTATTGCGTATTTCTATGCCTTTAAATTTAATGTATTCAACAAACTTATCTTCTATGGCAGATCCTTCCAATATTAATGCCTGTTCTGTGACGGGTGCAGAAATTTCCACCTCATCAATATCCTCGCCAGGCATAGGTATGTAGTAGATTTTACCCGTTTTCCTATCAAGATACCATTCACCTGGTCTGCTTAAGGCTTCGAATACATTCTCAATGTAGTATTTGGCATACTCTTTCCCATTATCATCTTTAAGGGCAAAACTACTGTGATATTTGCACTTCACTGTTTTTTGCATCTCATTTACATGTTCTATGGGCATTCTTTCCTCTACCCAATAGTGCAGCACTACAACATCTATATTATTAATATTTTTCCAGTTTTTTATATCATGGTTATTATACTCAAAGGTATCGCTTCCATCGAATAAATCTACAGATAAATCTTTCCCTGGAACACTTTTTATGCGGTAATGTCCCTGCTCAGGCAGTCGGGTTCTGTTCCTGATTTCGCCATTTACAATTAACTGCCGGAAATACCATTTACCCTGAGCCACATCAGGTATAGTGGTTACCCAGGCTTCAAGTTCATTATCCAGCTTTTCCTTAGTCCACCCTGTAATTCTTTTCCCGCCATCCAAAATTGGTGTCTCCCCGGGCCAGGCACAATATGTTACCGGCCAGGAATCTTCGCAATTGAACACTATTGGATGTGATATCGGATAAACTCCTCCTCTTAACCACACTTTAACAGGCCAGGCCAGGTTTCCCGATTTCTTCAACTCTCGTAATGTATCTCTTGCCTTTGCAAGGGTAGCAAAAGGACCGTCAGTTCCCGATTCATTGGGCTCCGCCAGCTTACCTGACCATTTATCGTTTCCCTTAGGCGATATATAGAATACCACCTCATTATTTATTGTATTTTCACTCATTTTAACTCATCCTTTTCATTCAACTTATTACTAAAGCAAAATAAATTAATGCGAAACAGAAAATAATGCTGGACAGAAGTCGGAATACCGGAAAGTTCAGGCCGTGGGAAAAAGTGTACCATAGAGCGAGCATTAACAAATCCCGTATCTGTTTCCAGTATAGCCAAAGATCCTTCTATTTCCTGGCAAAGAGTAATTCTCGGAGAGGGTTCAAAAAGAAGTTGAATATTATTTGAAACGGAACTTTATCGCATACACTTCCCACAGAAAGAAGGTACTATTAAAACTCCGACCATTATCATGCACAATATGAAATTATCAATCTTCAAATGATTTATCCTCCCATCAGTAACCGCCTCCTTCTATTTGTGGGGAAATTATACCACATATCAGGGAGATATGAAAGGGTTTTATGTTTATTAACCTGTAGTATTTTGCCTACAGGTTTAAGTGTATTATAGTGTATTATTATGTAAACAAACAAATACAGCACCCCAAATCATGGAATGCTGTATTCTGGCGGAGAAGCCGGGATTCGAACCCGGGCTAGAGTTGCCCCTACTAACGGTTTAGCAAACCGTCCCCTTCAGCCTACTTGGGTACTTCTCCTTATTTTTTTTATATTTGGCGGAGAGAGTGAGATTCGAACTCACGGTAGGCTTGCACCTACGCCGGTTTTCAAGACCGGTGCCTTAAACCAGCTCGACCATCTCTCCGTACAGTAAATCTCAGGACGACCATTATTCTACAATGAAAATACAATTTTGTCAATACTAAAATATAGTAAAATATAGTAATTTATTACTAAAAATAGTAACTTCCCAACAATTCATTATTTGACCCTTTTACTTTTATATAAATTACCATATTGTTATTTTATTATATTGTTATTTTTTCCACACCGCCCATGTACTTTCTTAATGCTTCAGGTATTATTACAGAGCCATCCTTTTGCTGATAATTCTCCAGTATACAAGCAGTCGTCCTTCCCACTGCGACCCCGGAACCATTCAAAGTATGGACATATTCAGGTTTACTTTTTGGGCTTCTTCTAAACCTTATTCCTGCGCGTCTTGCCTGAAATGCTTCAAAATTGCTGCATGATGATATTTCAACATACCTGTTATAACTTGGCATCCATACTTCTAAGTCATAAGTCATTGCAGACGAAAAACCGAGGTCACCAGTGCAGAGGAGTGATACTCTATAAGGAAGACAAAGTATTTGTAAAACTTCTTCCGCATCATTAACAAGTTTTTCCAATTCATCATAAGATGTTTCAGGTGTTGTAAATTTTACTAATTCAACTTTGTTGAATTGATGTTGTCTTATTAAACCTCTTGTATCTCTTCCAGCCGAACCTGCTTCTGCTCGAAAGCATGCTGAGTATGCTGCATACTTTATTGGTAACGCTTCCACGTTGAGTATTTGTTCCCTCAACATATTTGTAACCGGGACTTCTGCTGTCGGAATCAAAAAATATTCTGTATTAGCTACTTTAAAAGCATCCTCTTCAAATTTAGGAAGCTGGCCGGTACCAATCATGCTATCCCTATGGACCATAAAAGGAGGAAATACTTCAATATATCCATGTTTTTCAATATGCAGGTCCAGCATAAAATTAACCAGTGCTCTTTCCAATCTTGCGCCAAGACCTTTGTAAAAAGTAAATCTTGCTCCCGTGACTTTGGCAGCAGTGCTAAAATCAAGTATATCTAATCTCTCACCAATATCCCAATGAGCTTGTGGTGTAAAATCAAACTCTTTTGGTTCTCCCCATTTTCTAACAACTATATTATCGGCATCACTTTCACCAATTGGAACTTTATCTGATGGTATATTGGGGATGGTTAATAAAAAATTGCTAATACTTTCATCAACTATTTTTAACTCCTGATCTAATATCTTAATTTCATCAGAAAGAGATTTCATTTCCTCCAATAATTGCGAAACATCTTTTCCTTCTTTTTTATAAGCGGGTACAAGTTTTGATACTGAGTTTTGCTTACTTCTAAGTTGCTCAACATTAAAAAGAAGCTTCCTCCTCTTTTCGTCAAGCGATAGAAACTGGTCAATATTTATTTGTCCTTTAACTTTTAAAGCAATCTTATTAAATATACCAGGATTATTCCTTATTTCTTTCAAGTCTAGCATAAACATATCTCCTTTATATAACACTAGTGTTATTCATAATAAACTTCTCTATGTCTTTTTATAGCATAGTTAATTGCTTTTATTTCTTCTGCGGAAAGAGGGTATCTTGATTTTCCACCCATTATCGGCTTTCCATATGTAGTTGAGCCATCTCTGGTAAATAATGATGTTATTACAACTCCGTTATCATTGCCATCAAGTAATGCTACAGAATAACTTAAATCACTGCCAACATTGTCAAAAGCATTGAACCTGACTATTCCTACTTTCTGTATACAGTTTAATATATTCCTGTCTATTTCATTTAAGTGGTTTTCTATTTCTTTGTTCTTATACACCATTCCTTCTGTTTTAAGCAAGCATTTCTCAATTAATCCTTCAATATTTTCTCCACTTGTGCCTGCCATAAATTTATTATATTTCATATATAACTTCTTAATTTTTGAATTATTTACTATGTTAACTATTATTAAAACTACTATAAGCACAAAATTTATAATTGTTATGTAAAATAGTATTGTATTATCTATAATATCAAATTCATTCATACAAATACACCCTTATGTAATTAGTTTTTATGTTTCACGTGAAACATTCTATTTTATACTGCCTTTTTTATTATTTCTATTATTCTATCCAATTCTTCTTTCGAGTAATATTCTATTATTATTTTTCCGCTTTTTTTGCTTTGATTTAATTTTACTCTTGTACCCAATATATTTTGTAGTATTTCTTCTAAACTTTTTATTTCTTGTTCTTTTACTTTTTCTTTTCTTTCTTTTATTCTTTCTTTTTCCCCTTGTATTCTTCTAACCAGCTTTTCTGCGTCTCTTACACTATAACCGTTACTTACTATTTCTTGCATAGCTTTTATCTGTAAATCTTTATCTTCTATCATTAATAAAGCTCTTGCATGACCACTTGTTATTTCTCCATCTATCAGTTTCTGACGAATTCCAGCCTCTAAATTTAATAATCTTAATGAATTTGCTATCGCAGGTCTGCTTTTCCCTACTATTTCAGATATTTCTTCCTGTGTCATTTGGAATTCTTTTATTAACCTTTCGTACGCCTCAGCCTCTTCTATCGGGTTTAAATCTTCTCTTTGCAAATTTTCTATCAGTGCTACCTCTACAATTTCCCTGTCGTTTAAATCCTTTATTATTGCAGGTATAGTTTTTAGACCCGCCAGTTTTGCAGCCCTCCATCTTCTTTCCCCAGCTATTATTCTATACATCTCACCTTCTTTTCTAACAATTATTGGTTGAACAATTCCATGTTTCTTTATTGATTCAGCCAATTCATTTAATTTTTCATCATCAAATACTTTACGGGGCTGCTCCTTGTTTGGTTCTATGTCATTTATCTTTATATCCTTTATTCCTTCTTCATTTTCTTCATCAATTGTTA
Organism: Bacillota bacterium; assembly: GCA_013314855.1. Lineage (NCBI taxonomy): Bacteria > Bacillati > Bacillota > Bacillota bacterium. The sequence continues at coordinate 17,585 of JABUEW010000084.1, forward strand.
TTAGCGCTTCCAGCCCTCTGCCTAACCTCTTTCTAGTACTCATTCTTTTCACCCTCCGTAAATTTTATTACTTCATCAGCAAGATCCATATAACACTCTGCCCCTTTTGACTTTGAATCATATAATATAATCGGCAACCCATAACTTGGCGCTTCGCTAAGTCTTACATTCCTAGGGATAACCGTTCTGTATACTTTATTTTTAAAATATTTTTTTACTTCATCAACTACCTGGATGGACAAATTTGTCCTTGCATCAAACATTGTTAGTACTACCCCTTCTACATCCAATTTAGGATTTAAATGTTTTTGCACTAATTTTACAGTATCCATTAACTGGCTTAATCCTTCTAAAGCATAATATTCACATTGTATAGGTACTAATATTGTGTTAGCTGCAGTGAGTGAATTAATGGTTAACAGACCAAGCGACGGGGGACAATCAATTATTATGTAATCATACTTTTCAATTATAGGCATTATTGCCTCTTTCATTCTCGTCTCTCTGGATATGGCCGGTACCAATTCTATTTCGGCACCAGCAAGTTGTATATTTGAAGGGCACAATTCTAAATTTTCTATGCTTGTTTTTAACAATACATTCTCTATTTTTTCCTCTTGTATCAATATATCATATGTAGATTTTTTCAGTTTTCTTTTTTCAATTCCCAACCCGCTTGTGGAGTTCCCTTGAGGATCATTATCTATTAACATAACTTTTTTACCCTTATACGCAATACATGCTGCTAAATTTACTGCTGTTGTTGTTTTTCCAACCCCGCCCTTTTGATTCGCAATTGCAATAACTTTTGCCATTATTTTCACTCCTACTTTTTCTTTTTAGACCCTTAGCCTATTTTTCATTATAACATATTTTTCTTTTTTCTTCAAAATTTAATTTTTGAGGGCGCATTTTCAAATTTTGAAGAAAATGCTGGAAGTAACATTGCGGAAAGTCTTATAGAGCCTGTTAATCCGACGAGGGATAAGCAAATCAACTGTTCTAAGCAAAATAATTACATTGAAATATT
>JABUEW010000085.1 GCA_013314855.1 Bacillota bacterium
TAAAATATTGAAAAATAAAGCAAAATCATTTAAAAATATATTTAATTTAAGAATTTTTAATTTTTTGAATAACTACTCTTGAAATAATTACATTTTTCTTGTAGTCTGTAAGTAAAAATACAAAAGATTAAGCCCCATTTATTTTAAGCACTTTGATTTATAAGGAGTACTGGGCGAACAGCACGTAGTAATATATAAAAGAATGTGACCATCATATTGCAGCAAAAGGAAGCATATGAGGTATATTTGCATATTGCATTTTGCATATTGCATATTATACTATTGTATTAAGAAAGGAAGATAGGTATATGTATAGTATATTATCTAATTTATTCTCTCTTCTTACAGGTTATTTAATTGGATCATTCCTGCCGGCATATTTTATTACAAAGCATTTGAAGGGTCTGGACATCCGCGATATAGGGACAAAAAATGCAGGCACAACAAATGTAAAACGCAGCGTAGGTTTTTGGCCTGCCGTGATAACAGGCCTTTATGATACCACCAAGGGACTGTTAGCCATAGCAATAGCTATATATATCTTCAACGTTCCTGAAACGGTAGCATACGCAAGCGGGTTTGCCGCCATACTCGGCCACATGTTCCCGTTTTATCTTAATTTCAGAGGGGGTAGAGGGGTTGCGGCTGCAACAGGCATGCTTATAGTATTTCTTATAAAACTTTCATTTGGGTTACCGTTGCATATACTTATTGGAGACGTGGTTTTTCTGGCTTTTCTGGCTTTAGCCATATATTACACGACATTGGACGAAAATTTTCTTTCTGTTGTGTTTTTGCCGGTTCTAATTGCATTGCTCCTCATTCGTTTCCGCTTTTCACCGACACTTATGTTGGTATTGGCATTGGTATGCTTTATTTTTGTTATTAGCGCAATAAACATGAAGCAACTGAAAATTTTTACAATAAAAAGCGAAGACTTCAGGTTATGGAGGGTCATGATAAGGCCGGTTGCCGTTATATTGCCAATACTGGGTTTGTTTATAAGCAAAAAAGTGCTTTTGCAACTTACTGGCTCTGTTCTTGCTTTTTTTCTTGCTGCAGACATGTTTAGAATATCTTGGAAGAAGGCTGAGAACATTCTTGAAAAAGAGCATGTAAAGGGTTTTAAAATATATAAGGCGAAAGAGAAGAAGAGAATATCATCCATGACGATGTTTCTTCTCGGTGTTTTTTCATCTTTTGTGTTTTTTAAATACGAGGTAGCATTTGCAGTTATTAGTTTCTCAATATTTGGAGACATGATGGCTAAAATTATAGGCATAAATTACAGCCGGAGGTACTTCAAATGGGGCAACTCCTCCCCAAAAACCGTTGAAGGTACTATAGGTTTTGCGATAATGTCCGTTTCGGTAGCTTATTTTCTATATGCCATAGGTATTTTACCTCTTGGAGCAGGTATACTTGGCGCTGTTATAGCATCGGCAGTTGAAGCTCTGCCTTTCCCTGTGGATGATAACTTAAGCGTGCCGATTATCTCCGGCGCAGTTATATCGCTTATTTTAAGATAAATCAAAATACAGTGAATAATGCGTTTGATTACCTTTTCCAAAAATACTTGAAGGTACAAAATATTCGATGAAAATTATGAGTGTTGATTGAAATTTTTAAAAATTTTGTAATGAAAATATTCACTCAGGCATTATATAATTATACTGGATAGTAAAAATAAATAAATAAAAAATGAGGAGTTTGTTTTATGCAGAAGTGTAGATTTGTTCTTCGTTTATCTTTTATTCTATCAATTTTCTTAATTATTATTTTAGTATCCTCAAACAGCTATGCTAATGATACAAGCCTGGGCAGATTCGGAGAAACGGTAAGCCCGGTTAATAACTCAAACGTTATCATGCAGGCTGAAGATATAACTGTGAGGGTTTCAGAAGGAATCAGCAAAGTGGAATGCGAATTTGTGTTTATCAATGATTCACAGGAAGAAACAACTGTGCTTATGGGGTTTCCCAGCGGGGATTTGGATGATGAAACGGAGAAAATGGCGGAATGGTTTCATGACTATAAGCTTTACAATTTTACTGCATGGGTTGACGGGAAAGAGGTGGAGGTAAAGCTTGAAAAGGGCGTAGGTCCGGAAACCGGGCAGGATAGTCTGAATTTCCCTTACTGGTATACATGGGAAGTGAATTTTAAACCCGGAGAAAAGAAAACGGTGAGAAATACTTACGAAACAAGGAATACCAGCAGTTCAATCGGACTGATCCAGACAGGTTACGTTTTAACCACCGGCGCCCCTTGGAAGGATAGAATAGAAAATGCGAGAATAATATTTGTTATGGAAAATGTTGAGCCATACCAGTTGGAAAGTATAAGTCCCGCTAATTACATATATGAAGGAGACAGAATTACATGGGAATTTAAGGATTTTGAACCGGACAGCAATATAAAAGTAGTGTTTAGTGTCAGGGAAAGGTACCTGTTGAGAGACCAGTTTAGGTATGATGCCAGATTGAACTCCATTATTGAAATGGAGAACCAGGGCAAATATAAAGAAATAGTTGAATTTATCGATGAATTTATGCAAGAAAAGGACTATGATAATTATGATGAATATATCGAAACCGGATTGAAACTGGCGAGAGCAAAAGCCCTTCTTAAGATAGGAGATGATGACCAGGCGATAGGGATACTTGATGACATAGCAGATGCAGGAGGCTTGGGAAGCAGGGAGGCTGCGTATTTGCTACTTAGTTATTATAAGGATAAGGGAATTGATAAATACAGGGAGTTTTATGAAAAGAAAGTATTTTTAAGGACCAATGGGGTTTTTCAAAAGCTTGCAGTTGATATGTTCCCCGACTTAAAAAGCGGTTATCCTCCTGAAATTACTAACCTGAAGATAACCCGGCAAAAAATAAGTGTAGATATCGAGGACAAAGATGATGATCTTAAAAAGATGTCGGTGGAAGTGTGGTACATGGAAGACGGAAAAAAGATGCACCTGGTAGATTATCAGATTGATGATTTTATGTACAACCGTTACACCGGCAGGTACTATGCATTTCTACCTGAAGTCGGGGATGATAAAAAGGTATATTACCGGGTCTATGCTGAAGACTGGGCCGGAAACACAGTGGACACAGGAGAAAAAGAGATAAAGGCATATACCGGATATAATGAGCATCAAGATGCCGAGGGTGGTCACTGGGCTTCAAAATATGCGGAACTGTTGTCCGATATTGAAGAAGTTCCGGAAAACATAACGGATGGGGATAAGTACATAACAAATAAAGACTTATTTAATATACTGGTTAAGTATTCGTATCTTTCTCCTGCAGAAAAATACAGGCAGAAAGACATTTTTTCACAGTTTTTAATTGAAGACAGGCTTGTAAGCCGGGCAGAGGCTATAAATGTCATAACGTGCTTTCTTCACGGCGTGCAGGGGTTTAAAATGGATATACAGGCATCATACGAGGATACATACGGCAAACAGTTCAAAGATTGGGAGGATGTACCTAAAGAGTACAAAGACAGTATATTGGCTGCTTTAAGAATAGGAGCGGTTATAGGGTACCCGGACGTTACCCTGAAACCCACCAATTATATTACTACCAATGAAGTTCTGGCTGTCCTGGCCAGGATAAAGTACGGTGAAATTTCAAAAAAGGAAGAGACGGGCAAAAGCAAGGGAGATGCATATATAAATATAGTATTTAAAGATGAGGAAGCTTTTAAATGGTACAATGAACATTCAGGAGACAGATATGTCGTATATGAGGATGGACAGTGGTATGTATTGGAAGATGATAGGGGCCAGGTTTATAAACAGAAATGCTCTGAGGAGTTAGCAATAAAAATTAAGAATACAATGCCGCAAATATACTATGAAGAGAAAAATGGAACAGTGGAAATAAATATACTGCAAAAGCTTGGGGGTCCACCTCACCGCTATGTTTTGATTGTTGATAAGAACACTCTTGAAATTACAGGTAGAGAAATAAGGGATTATTGATACAATGTTAACTTGGATAAAGATGAAAGGGGTAATACATTATGCAGGATGTTAATCGTTGTGCATACTTGGATTCAGACCATAAGTTTACAATTTTAAAAGTACATAAACCAAAGCCCGCTGAGGATGAGGTTACAGTGAGGATTATGGTTAACGGTATTTGTGGTTCGGATATTCATTTTTACCATGAGGGGAGGCTGGGAAATTTTGTTGTTACAAAACCATATATTCCAGGGCATGAAGCCAGTGGGATTATTGAGGACGTAGGAAAGGGTGTAGAAAATTTCATACCTGGGGATCGGGTAGTAATAGAACCTGGTATTCCATGTGGAAAATGTAATTATTGTAGGATAGGACGCTATAATCTCTGTAAGGAGGTTGTATTTCTTTCTGCTCCACCAATAAACGGTACATTTTGTGATTATATTACCGTCCGAGCAGATTGTGTACACAAGTTTCCTGAAAATATTTCTTTTGAGGAGGCAGCCTTGATTGAACCTACTGCCGTTGCCATACATGCAGTAAATAGGGCTAATTTTAGAAATGGCAGTACTGCCTTAATTATAGGAGTTGGCCCTATTGGTCTGTTAACAATGCAGACTTTTAAGGCAGCAGGCGGTTCAAAGGTAATTTGTGCGGATATATCGGAAAACCGTCTTAAGATAGCAAAAGAATTAGGTGCAGATGAAGTAATAAATGTTGCTGATAACAAGGAAGAGTTACATGAAGCAGCAGATATTATTTTTGAAACTGCAGGCTCAGTTAGTGCAACAGCATCCTTATTCAATATTGCAAGGCGTGGCGGATGTGTTGTACAAGTAGGGTGGCCTGGAAATATTATAGTAGAAATGAATATAGCCAATTTCATTGATAAGGAACTAAATTATATTGCAGTGAATAGATATGCAAATGCTTTTCCTACGGCAATTTCATGGATCTCGGATGGACGGATTAACGTAGGTAGGCTGATAACCCACCGGTTTGAATTTGATAACATTGCCGAAGCATTTGAAGTTTCCCTTAAAAACCGAGAAAAGGTAATTAAAACGGTGGTCATAAATAGAAGATAAAGAAGGACCTATAGAGTTAATCGATGAGAATATTGCCAGTGATTACGGAAAACTAGGAAAAATGTTTGAACTCAAAAACAAAACGGGCAATATGGAAGTTCTGGAAAAGATACTAACCGGAGAGGAAATAGTAGCACAAATAACCAGTTCTGTAGACTCATATCTTGGGCCAATCTAAAATTCGCCTGTTTCCCAATAATGCATGGCATCCCGACAAAGAAATTTAAATATTTTATATAAATTTTTGAAGGATTTTATTGTAATTGTGTAGAATTATAAGAAAATTAAGGTATAATAATTTGTGTTATATATAAATAGATGGATAGATAATATCTTAAAAGAAATTGTAGGGAAAGAAAATGTTTGTTTTGCTTGGTTACATAATCCATGAAATGATACATGAAAACAACAGGATAAGGATTTATAGAGGGTATGCAGTCCGGGGTCAGGTACCGGTTATCATAAAGGTGCTAAAGGAAGAGGCAAACAATCCAGTGGAAATATCCAAATTCATTTATGAGTACGAGATTACCCGAACTCTTGAGATTGAGGGCATTATTAAGCCTATTAGACTGGAGAAGGCTGGTAACTCTCTTGCTCTAATAATGGAAGACACCGGGGCCGTATACCTAAGAGAATATGTTAGGAACAACTATGTAGATATTCCAACCTTCCTTGATATAGCTGTCCAGCTAGCGGAGACACTGGGCGAACTTCACCAAAATGGAATAATTCACAGGGATTTGAGGTCGGAAAACATACTTGTTCATCCCGGAACAGGAAAAACAAAAATAATTGACTTTAGCACAGCGGTCCTTTTTTCTACGAAAATTGAAAATGCAACAATAACCGGTGCCCCCTTAGGGACTCTTGAACATATGCCCCTAGGTATGCCCCTAGAGCAGTCATGGCGGGTGGAAAGTGATGCCGACTACCGCAGCGACTATTATTCTCTCGGAGTAGTATTTTACGAAGTTTTAACCGGTCAGCCTCTATTGCAGTCTGAAGACCCTGTTGAATGTTTGCATGTCCACATTGCCGGGAAGCCGGAAGCTCCGGATAAAATTAATCCAAAGATACCTCAGGCCTTATGCGCCGTTATTATGAAACTGCTTTCCCAAAATCCTGATGAGAGGTACCAGAGTGCTTTTGGACTTGTAAGAGATTTGGAGGAATGCAGGCGGCAGTGGAACCTGGCAGGAAAAATTGAACCATTCACTCCCGGACAGATGGATATATCTCCGCGTTTTGAGCTGCCACGCAGGCTTTATGGAAGGAAAGATGAGGCACAAGTTCTGAAAACTGCTTTCGAGCGTGCATGCGCTAATCAGGGAGAATTTATCATGGTAAGCGGATATGCTGGTACAGGGAAAACTATGTTGATAAACGAAACCCTCAAGCCTATTGCGATGAAAAAAGGATATTTTGCATACGGCAAATTTGACCAGCTGCGTCAAAATATACCCTACGCTTCCTTTGCCGCTGCCATGGGAAGTGTGATAAGGCAGCTTATGACCGAGAGCAAGGAAAACCTCGAAATATGGAGGGAAAAAATATTGCGAGCCCTGGGGCGTAGCGGTGCCGTTATTACCGGGCTGATTCCCGAAGTAGAAATGATAATCGGACAACAACCACCTGTTGAAGCACTTCAGCCAAAGGAGGCACAGAACCGCTTCTTTATGGTATTCGGAAATTTTATCAAGGTTTTTGCAGAGAAAGAACATCCCTTGGTAATATTTTTGGATGACATACAGTGGGCTGATTTGTCTTCTTTACAGCTTATCAGATACCTTTGCAGGGATACTAACCTGGATTATCTGCTTCTTGCCGGCGCCTACAGGGATAACGAGGTTACGGCGGAACATCCGCTGCCCGTGATCCTCGAGAAAATCAGGGAGGAAGGGATTCCAGTGCGCCAAATTCACCTCGCTCCTTTTGACCGTACAGAAGTTATAGAGTTCATTGCGGGAGCCTTGCACTGCCCCGAGGCAAAAGTTGAATTGCTCGCCGATACATTGTACCGTAAAACGTGTGGTATTCCCTTCTTCCTGGGACAGTTATTAAAGAGCGTTTATAACGAAAAGCTTATAACGTTCAATATGAAGAAAGGCTGCTGGGAATGGGAAATAGAAGCCATACTGGGATTGCAAATGCCCGATGACGTTATGGACCTTATACTTGAAAAGCTGCAAACGCTTCCGGGAGAAACGATCAGCATCTTAAAACTGGCTTCCTGTATCGGAAATACTTTTGATATCAAAACTCTGTCTACCATCTGTGAAAAAACACAGGTTGAAACGGCCTCACTTATTTTTCCGGCCGTTCTCGAGGGATTTGTACCTCTTGTATCTCATGAGGAAAAGGATTTGCAGGTATCACATCAAGGTACTGTAACCGGTATTTATGAATTCTTGCATGACATGGTCAGGCAAGCGGTGTATTCCCTGTTTCCGGAAGAAGAGAAGAAAAAGGCACACGTGAAGGTTGGCCGGATGATTCTGCAAAGTATGAGCCAGAACGAGCTTGACGACAGGATATTGTCCGTTTTGGACCATTTAAACCGAGGCCTGGATTTAATTAAAGACCTGGAGGAAAGGCTGAAGCTTGCAGGATATAACCTGACAGCGGGCCGGAAAGCAAAAGCCTCTGCTGCTTACGATTTGGCCATTAGCTTTTTTAGAGCAGGTATGGAGCTTCTGCCGGACGGTTCATGGGATAGCTGCTACAATCTATGCTACGACCTTTACATGGAACGTGCCCAGTGCGAGTATCTTGCGGGCGATCCCACAATGGCGGAGCGACTGTTCGACATGATAGTCAACCGGCTGGGGACAGAGCTTGAGAGGGCGGATGTGTACAGCCTGAAGATGGTGTTGTATACCGGAACGGGGAAATACGGCGAAGCTGTAAAAATTGGCTTAAATGCATTGAAAAATCTTGGGATGAAACTGCCATCCAAGCCCGGTATATTCGATAATGCTAGGGAACTGCTGTTATACAAATGGCATATGCGCAATAAGAGCATAGATGACCTGGCTGAACTGCCTGAGATGGAGGATCCGGTTCAGAAGAAAGTTGCCCAGCTCCTTATAAGCTTTATATTAGTTACATGCACAAGTTATCCCGATTTATATGCACTGGCCATCATAAAAGCAGGCAATCATGCAGTAAGATATGGTAATAACGAAATAGCTTCAATAGGATATATAGGATATAGTATAATTGAAGGAAGCGTGCTGGGCAATTACGCAGACGGGTACAAGCTTGGCAAGGTGGCAGTAACACTTGTGGAAAGGTTTGGTAAAAACTTTGCTAAGTGCATTGTGTATTTTACGGTCGGTTCGATTATATACCATTGGACACGGCATGGAAAAGAAGGGCTTCAATACCTGTATAAAGCCGTACAATGTGCCATTGAAGCTGGAAATGTGCTTATAGCCGGGTACTCCTACGGAGTTATTCTCGAAAACAAATACATTATGGGGACAGCTCTCGATGAAGTCCTGGAGGAAGCACGAAAGTGCAGCAGCTATGCCCGGAAAATGAAACACGAAAACCTTGCTATAAACGCTGCAATCTATGAACGGCTTGCTTCTGCTTTGGTAGGCCGGAGCGGCGGCTTTGCTCCAGTTGGTGCCGACGGTTTTGATGAAGATGGCTTTATTAAATCAATGAAAGGCGATAAGGCATCGATGGCAGCTTATTATTTTTCAAAAATGCAGCTTTGCTACCTGTCCGGCGAATATCGAGATGCAATCTCTGCGGCAGAAAAAATCAAAAGCTGTACAGGTGCGATAATGGGGTTTATGCTATCCGCAGAATACAATTTCTATTACTCTCTTGCAATTACTGCTATATATGAGCAACTGTCTCCAAAGGACAGGAAAAGATTCATAAAAGTACTTAAGAAAAACCAGCGGCAGATGAAGAAATGGTCGTATTTCTGCCCGGAAAACTTCCTGCACAAGTACTTGTTGGTTGAGGCCGAAATATCGCGTATATTCGGGAGGAAACAGAAAGCCTGGAACCTGTATGATAAAGCCATCCGGTCCGCACATGAAAACGGTTATATTCAGAACAAAGCCATCGCCTGTGAACTGGCTGCAAGGTTTTATTCGGCTGAAGGCAGGGACAGGATTGCAAAGGCATATATGAGCGATGCTTTCCGTTTATACTGCGAATGGGGAGCAGTAGCAAAGATACAGGATTTGGAATGCCGGTATCCGGAACTGTTAGATGGAGTAGAGGTGGAAGAGGAAAAGGGAAAGTATGATTCAGCCGAAATATTAAGAAATATTCTCATGTTTTCTAATATCAGCGAAAGCAAAGCGGCAAGCGACCGTGATATTTACTCGATTCAAAAGGTGATACGGAATATCTCGGAACAATCTGACCCTGATAAGCTACTGGAAAACTTTTTGGAGGTTGCAGTGGAAAGCGCCGGTGCGAACAAGGGGTACTTGATACTGGAAAAGGACGATGAATTATTCATTGAAGCAGCAATTGAAGCAGCAAAGGTCAACGAAAGCAGCCGAGGAGTAGTCATAAAATCTATTTCCCTGGAAGAAAGCGACAACCTTTCAAGGTCGGTGGTACGGTATGTTGCCAGAACATTTGAACCGGTGATAGTGAATAGTATCGAGCAGGCCGGAATATTTGCCAGGGACCCGTATATTACAAAATCCGGGGTAAAATCCATAGCTTGTATTCCCCTGCAACTTAGAGACATACCTGTAGGGGTTTTGTACCTGGAAAACAGTTTTATGCCAGGAGTATTTACCGAAGAGCGTCTTGGGCTACTAAAACTCCTGGCGGGTCAAATGATCTATGCAAAAGCACTGCAGACATTTTTGGAGAGGGATGCCTCTGAAATAAAGGGTGAAACATACCTGTCTCCGGCTGATTTCCTTACAGAAAGAGAGATGGAGGTACTCAGGCTGATTGGGGCAGGGCTGTCGAACAGGGAAATTGCTGAAAGGCTGGAGGTTACCGTAAATACTGTCAAAACCCATATAAAGAATATATACGGAAAACTCCAGGTGAATAGAAGGGTACAGGTCGTGGCAAGGGCGAAGGAATTGAATATGTTGTAAAATTTATTGTGTATTGTAAAATTTATTATTAATTATTAATTATTAGACGCACACCTCGCATATTATGCGAAGGTGTGCTTTTTATAAAAAAATGCTTTTCTCACCCATTCGGGTGATGTTTTTTTTAGAACATTTTTTATGCTATATATTGTTGAAATTTATCTGAGTCAGTCGATTAAGAAATTTGGCCAGTGGGGTGAAGACGGTTGAACATATATTATCATGTTGTGAAATTGGTAAAAGATAAAAAATGCAAATTTAATTTTTGGTACAGCAAAGATGCATATTTTGATGTTCCAGGGAACGTAGAGGTTAATCTTGCAAAATCGGGAGGTTCGGTTACATTTGACAGCCAGTCAAATAATATTCTGACTTTGGAGGAGAAGGAGGAGATCGTCAAGTGCGTGATGAAGAACATTTGCCTGTAAAAAGGAAAAAGTATGTGCATCTTTATCAATGCAGGCCGGGGGATATACTTGCAGATGATCTGTACAATGACCACGGCATTCTTATTGTATCGAAAGGCACAGTAATTAATGAGTATATTATTAAAAGGCTGGAGGCTTTCCGGGTACGCCAGTTATCGGTGTACGAGCCAAAGGATCGAAAAAAAGGAGAAAAAAACGTGCTGTTTATAAAAAAATTTAAAAGAGACTATAAGGAAAACCTTGATATAATAAAGCAGGTGTTGAATGACCTGGTATCAGGGAAAAAACTGGATTATGAGAAAATTGAGTATATTTCTAATTTCGTTTATTCCCAAATAAGCAACATAAGCTATATCCTGGAATGTATGAATGAAATAAAAAACGTGTCTGAATATACTTATACACACAGTATCAATGTTTCGGTTTATGCTTTACTAATAGCCAGGTGGTTGGGCCTATCGGAAGAAGAAACTAAAAGTGTTGTTACAACGGGTATTCTACATGATATAGGCAAATCAAGAATACCCGTCGATATTTTAAATAAGAAAGGTCCGCTGTTGCCAGAGGAATATGAGCAGATAAAGAATCATACCGCTATTGGATGTGAGCTTACGGAAAATATCCCGCAAATAACTAATGATATAAGGGAAGGTATATACATGCATCATGAGCGGGAGGATGGAAAGGGTTACCCTCTTGGTATAAAAGGAGATAGGATAAACCGGTATTCAAAAATCATATCCGTTGCCGATGTATATGACGCATTAACTTCAGAAAGGATTTACAAAAAACGGATTACTCCATTTGATACATTCAGGGAGTTTTTAAGAATAGGATACGGATATTTTGATACAAAAGTTATGATAACCTTTCTCTCCAATGTATCAAGTTATTACATTGGTTCAAAGGTGAAAATGAATAATGGTAAAACAGGTGAAGTTGTTTTTATCTCGCCGCAAAGTATTTCAACGCCGATTGTATCTGTTGACGGCATGTATATAGATTTATCGCAAAACAAGCAATATAAAATTGTTGAGATGGTGTAGTCCGTATATATCCGTATATAAAATGATATTCCGAACGTTTTTCAGACCATGTTGAAAACTATGTAAAATAAAGACCCGGATACCCAAAGGGATTTATCGACTACCTGTACCTGTATATCCTGTATATAAAGGACTATTTTATATAAGAATTTGAAGCGGTCATAATTTGAAGCTTAAACATGTATTGCATATTATTATTAGATATTTTACAATAGTATTATACAAAAAATAAGGTGGTGCAGTATGAATTTTTACGGAAAAACGGTGGTTGTAACGGGAGGAGGCCAGGGAATAGGCCGGGTTATCTGCAGGTCATTTGCAAAAGAGGGAGCGAAGGTAATAATTGCGGATATTGATGAAGAGGCAGGGCAGGAAAATGAAGAGTATATAAATAAAAATGGCGGCGAAGCCATTTTTATAAAAACCAATGTGGCTCTGGAAGAGGATGTAAGAAATTTGTTTAAGCATGTCAGCGAAAAGTATGGAAGGGTGGATGTCCTCATAAATAATGCAGGAATCGGAGCAGGCGGCACTATATTTACAAGGAGTATGGATGAATGGGATAGGGTAATTGCCGTAAATTTAAGGGGTACATATATGTGTTCCAGGTATGCTGCCGAACTGATGGCGAAAAAGGGGGGTGGAGCCATTATAAATATCTCTTCTACCAGGGCTCTAATGTCTGAACCGAATACAGAACCTTATTCGGCATCAAAAGGTGGTATTTTGGCCCTGACTCATTCTCTGGCGGTAAGCCTTGGCGAATATGGGATAAGGGTTAACTCCATATGCCCAGGATGGATTGAAGTGTCTGAGCACAAAAAAAGCTCAAAGGTATTCAAACCGGAGTTAAGGGAGATTGACCACAAACAGCATCCCGCGGGTAGGGTTGGAAAGGCTGAAGATATTGCAGCGGCCTGCATGTTTCTTGCGTCAGATGAAGCGGGTTTTATTACCGGCGCAAACCTGAATGTTGACGGCGGAATGACTGTTAAAATGATTTATGCAAAATAGCATTTACATGTGGACGTATCAAGGCACAGTTAATTCGACAGGATTCGACAGATACCAGGTACATGAATACCAATAACCCGGAAGATTAGGATAATGATGTCTTGATTGATGATGTATTCTGCTGTGTGGAAGCTTGAATTCAAAAATTTTTGAATATTTAAAAATACCAATAATATATTTATTATATAGTTATATTTATTATAGTAAATAGTAGTAAGCCAAAAAGAGGGATGATTTTTTTGATCAACAAATTATTTATTACCAGCCAAATACAAATTGATAACAATATAAAAATCCCTGAAACTATGCCTGATATCGGAAAAGTTGATGAAATACTATCTGAGATTTGCATAAACAGAAAATATATAGTAAAAACACCTGTGGGGGAATCCGCTGAGGAAACTTATGTTAATGGCAATAAAATTATGGTTCATTGGATATTAAAGCAAAAAATACTATATATTGCTGTTCCAGGTGAAAACCTTCATGCTTTTGATGCGAGGTCCGAGTTTTTAAATGGTATTATACTTCCTTTGACGGCCATCTACCTTCCGGAATCAATTTGTGACCTTCTTACAGTTGTTGGTCGAATAGAAAATATAGCCTATTCAGTATATGATAAACGAACAATAATGCAAAACCTATCTGTTGCACTTGAAATCGACAAAGATTTATATGAATACTATTTTAAAAGCTATAATTTAAGTAAAATAGATCCTTTGGAGATACTGGAGAAGACAGATTATCAGGAAGATGAATAAGAAAGGGCGGATAAGTTCTTAAGCCTATCCGCTCTATTGCAGCTCTATTGCATATCGAAAAGTAGTTATGGGGATGAAAAATCGTAATTTTCGTAGTTATGCAAATAATGCACTGGTAGCATTTAAAAATAAAGTTACATTTTTTAGTATAGTCCGCGGGTTCTCTAAATTCACATATACATCCTCAATAAAGGGTTCTACATTAATTTGGTTTACTATTCCGGGGGTAATCGGCACAGTGAGCGTAGGCAATACCATGAAGGTACTGAATGGTAAATCAAATTCAGCAGCATGGATTGCTTGCTCTGGTGTGGCCGCAACATAAGTTATCTTCTGTTTTACAATACCTTCAACTACAAGTTTTGAGCCAGTTAATATCAATCCTGCTGTTGACGTACCTACTGGAGTAATAACAATGCGCGTACTCGTTATATGCGCTTCAATGAGGACCTTTAAAATCTGCTCTATATCTGGTTTTGCATCGGGTATTACTAGTTTTTCCATTACAGAAAATTGTGCAAATGCTACGGGTGCTGTTGGAAAGTTATCAGCAATACCTACAATTTCCACTAGATCCCTAACAACATTAGCCATTGTTGACCCTCCAATCACGGTAAAATCGTCACATTCAAAAAGACAGTGACATTTTTGAATATAGTTCTGGCATCTACCTGATTGATATAAACGTCTTCAATAAATGCCTCCACAGGATATTTCAATGCCAGTTGAGGAGTTATAGGTAGAACCGGAAGCGGAATTACAACAAAGGTGCTGAAAGGCGTTTCGAATTCAGCCGCATGAACAGACTGCGTGGGCTCATTAGCTACATATTCTATTTTTTGGCGTAGCTTACCTTCTACTATTAATTTTGCTCCCGTGAGTATCGAACCACCTACTGCAGTGCCGATAGGTGTTGCTACCACGTTGGTACTGATTATAACAGTATCAATTGTTACTTTTGTAATTTGTTCAATGTCTGGTTTTGTATCAGGCAATCTGAGTGTTTCTGCGATAGCAATCTGGGTAAAGTTTGTTGGAGCTGTTGGAAATTGATCTGCTATTCCCACAATCTCTACCAAATTTCTTAATACAGAAGCCATAGTAAAACCTCCCTAGAAGATTAATTTTTTGGGTTACTCCCAGTATATATTATGTTAACGTTTATAAAAGCGTTACAAGAATATTGAAATTTTATATGAAAAATATTGTAACACTTTAGAGAAAATTTAATATTATAATACTGGTAATATTTCCGGAGGTGTTATAATATGGGTTATAGAATAATACGTTCAAAACCAATAACAGTAGATCAAAATGAGGAAATCGATCTAAAATTCAAGCTTAGGCCCGAAAATAGGGGTGTAATCCACGGTATAGTTGTGGACCCTGAAGATAATCCTGTTAAAGATGTCCTGGTAAAGTTATTTCAGAAACAGGATTGCAATGAAAAATTAAAACCTATTGCGTTCCAATTCACGGATAAATGCGGACAGTTTCTGTTCCCAGTAGAACCTAACATTGAACATATCATAAAAATTGCCTATATTGAAAAAGAAGCCTGCATTTATTCAATAAATGACGAACTCTATATAGAACCTGAAAATGGTTAATCAATTATTGCCGGGAATGATATAGTTTGTTTGAAAGGAGGATTTTATGGCCAATATAGTAAGGGACCTGATAGAAATTTCGGGAATAGCAGATGCTTTTCCATCATGTCCGAGAGCATTTACTGAAATGTCGGTGATGGAAAACCTCAAGATACCCGATCTGAAGCCAGAAGCCGAACAAATATTAAAAGTTATCGCAGAAGTCAATGTACTTAGTAAAAGAATTGTTGAAACTCCAATTGGGAAAAGTTCATCAGGGCTAATATCTACTGGTGCAAAGCTTATTGTAGAATTAAATATACGGGAAAAAATAGTATACATAGCCAATGAACCTTCACAGCCTGTACACGCATTTGAAAATGAAAAGATTGTAAGTTCATACATAGTTTTACCAAAAATATCACTACCGTTAACTCCTGGTTTACCTGACATAATAGCGGTTGAAGCTTTCATCGAAGACATATTTGTAAAGCTGACGGACAAAAGAGATATTTTTAAAAACATTACAATTTTTCTTAATGCATCGAGTTCACTATTTAACTAAATCTTGACATATTCCCAATTATAATTCAGCATATATTGACGCACTATGCTAACAAAGAACCCGGGGTGTTAATTCAGGTTCTTTGTTAGCATTACATTGAAAAATCCGACAAATGAGCCGCCAAGGTTTATGATTAAATCCTGCAAATTTTTGTGTAAACCCCTTATTGAATTCACATGTATTCCCCCAATCACAGCACATATCACACATATCATTATTATATCATATTATGTTCTCTGCTTAATGTATTTAAAGGTTAAATATATTACAGGATATTTTATATTACAGGATATTTCCCTTGCTCGGATGTGTAGCTTTCCCCCTGCCGAAATATTTTTTTATCTTTAAACAAATAAGAAATTAATGTAATTATTTTGCTCATACTGGTTGAAGTTAACAATGAACTTATTGGACTTTAGCGTCCTATACCAATTATATCTCTACATTAACAACACATTTATCCGCCACAAAAACAACTACCCATTTCTTAAGCCTGGGCAGGTTTTGAAGCTCATCAGAGCTTTTGTACTTCATTATCTGTTCCATGGCTTCGTTTTTCTTCTCTTCTATGATTTTTTCCCCGTGTGCTTCATATTCCAATTTTTTAATGTACTTTACCTCAAATATTGCAAAATAGGCAGGATCAATGGGTTCCCTTTTCAATAGAGCTATATCTATATATCCATCCTCTACTTCATATTCCGATTTTACCAGGTACACGCTGCTTAGCATAAAATAAGAAAGCATAATAAGTTTAACATATTTTTCGTCAAAATTTATGTAATCACGGTTGGAAAGCTTGTGCAGGGTCTTTTCGATCACTTCTATAAACTTTTCATTCTTGCCTTCAAGGGCAATTTGCGATACAGCGTCGCTGATTTCTGAGGCGTCAAGCTCATAATCCATGGCCTCTCTTATCTTTTTAGCAAAATAATCAAAGTATAAGCCCTTTATAGCGTAGTTGGGAACTCTTAGCTTCACTCGGGATAATACCCTTTCATCTATTGTTAGAAGCCCCAAGTAAAACAGCAACGATATAAAATCATCCTGCGTAAAATCCTTTTCCATACTGAATTGCCTGGTTATCTGTGCTACAATTTCCTCTCCATTTAGTATCTTTTCTAAAACTTCCATATTGCCTTTTCTGTTCTTTAGCTCAAACATCCTGCCCAATTTCCCATAGTCGCTGGCAATGTTCTGGTCGATTAAGTCTATAGGTCCTTCTTTGTTTTCTATATAGGTTTTTAAATAGTATAATATCATGTCACTATTAAATAACCTTTTTTTTGCTTTCTCCGAAAACAAGTACCCGTCATAGTTCTTATGCAGCACTTCCATTAACTCTTCCATATTACTTTCGCTCACAGGAAAACGGGCAGTATCCTTAACCATCCGCCTTACTTCTTCCTCGGTAAAGCCCATCATTTCATTAAAAGTATCCAGCCTTGTTATGTCATCGGCAATGTTAAATCCGCTGGTAAGGCTATCCAGGGTAATTGGGCTTACACCTGTGGCAAATATGCGCTTTACAATTGTCTTTGTCTGCTTCTTAAGCACCTCGTACCACTTTCTAACAAATCCGGTTTTGCTTACCGACTGCTTGAACAAGTCAAACTGAAAGCTTAGAAGCTCATTTGCAAAATGGTCATATTCGTCTATGATAACGTAAATGGGCTTATCGATTTTATTCTTAACATCTGTAAAAAAATCTTCCAATATATTCGCTGCTGATATATTCAAATCGGATTCTTTTATTATATAGTCAGGCGATAATTTATAGCGATTTATGAAATCTTTAAATGCCAACCTTGTAACATTTATAAAGCTTTCTTCCAATTGTTCCTTTGTATCGGTGGTAACTCCAGTGAAATCAAAATTAATAACATAGTAGCTGTTCCTTTCTTTTGTCGGATTCCGTCCTATATAAGTATCCTTAAACAAAGCATCAAAATGCTCTTTTTCATTTATATCATAATAGCTTTGGAGCAACGATACAAATAAACTTTTGCCAAACCTTCTCGGGCGCAGGAAAAATAAATAGTATGAATGTAAATTCTCCAGTTTTTCTATATACATTGTCTTATCAACATAGTATAAATTCTCTTCTACCAGCATTTTATAATTACTGATACCATATGGCAGTTTCTTCAATCCGACTCACTCCTCTCGCACCCTAATCCGATCCTTTCAATCCCTTAAACATTATTTATTTAACACACTCTTGAATAATTTCTATTTAATTCTTTATTAATGATTATAGCCCATTTACTTGATTATTACAACAATCATTACGATTATGAAATTATAATGCCGTTTTCAATTCCCCCGTTTCTTCCTCTGTCATCCCACACGTTGCAATATTTTTAAGCCATACCTTAAATAACTTGAGATCCTCTTTGCTCATCTTATTTAACTGCTCTACCAGTTTTTTTAGCCTCATAATTATTTCGTCATACCGAGGCTTCAGATCTATGTAAAATACTGCGCCGATTAAATTACCAAGCTGTAGCGGCTCCTCTTCACTCAGTATATAAAAGAATACTTCTCTTCCGTCAATCCTGACCTTGTATACCATTTGGAACTTGCAGATTTTTATTACGAAAAAACACTCCTTGAGGAAAAATTCTACTTAAGTCCCTTTGAAGTAAAAATCAGTTCACACATAAACCGGAACAGCTATTGCAGGGAAAGGTACGAATTGGGGAAAAAGCAGATATCGGTAGGACCTAATGGTACATTATATCCCTGCGTACAATTTGTAGGGGACAGCAATTTCGCAATAGGCCATGTTAACAATGGAATAAATGAAGACTTATGCAGTACTTATACTTTATATTTGAAATTAATGTCGAAAAAAGTAACTTCATAAAAAATTTGACAAATATTGCGAACATATGTAAAATATAATATAACCTGACTTTGGTATCAGACATTAAAAAATGGTGATAACTTTACAAAAATTGTAAGGCTGTTGCAACTGCAACAGCCCTTTTAAGTATCCGAAAATTCAAGTTATAGTTTATAGTTGAATATCGATTTTATTTGTGACTCTGTCAG
>JABUEW010000086.1 GCA_013314855.1 Bacillota bacterium
AATATTATTAAATTCCATTCAAATTATTTTGCGAGTTTGATTTGCCCCGAAGTGAATTTACAGGCTCTTAAGACTTGGAGCATTTAGTTACTGGAAGCATTTTCTTCATAAAAATAAAATGCGCCCACTCTTTCCTCTTAATATTGTTCTTATTATTATATTATATTGTTACTTAAGATTATTGCTTAAGCAATGGACAGAAAGTGTGAGTTAGAAGCGGGGTACAAGATATCGGTATTTCCCACCTCTCACCTCTCTCGCTTCCCACTTCTCACTTCTATTATGCCTCAATTGGCTTGTCTACTTCCTTAATAGCCCAGTTTTTAAGTACAAGCTTGGTTTTTTCAACACTGGTTTCTATTGTCACTTCGTCATCTTTTATGTTGATTATTTTACCTGACACACCGCCTATGGTTACAACTTTATCTCCCACTTTCAACGAGTTTATCATCTCACGCAATTTTTTATCCCGTCTTTTCTGGGGTAGAAAAACCAATAAATACATTACACCAATAAAAAATGCTATATACAGTATAAAGCCAATACCTCCCATCGCACCTATACCGCCTACTTCTTCTACATTCATCCTTATAAAACCCTCCCTCATTGAATTTTGAATAAATAGTTTATATTTTATAGTTTATCACTATACCCGAATGAATTAAAGAAATTTTTTCTAAAATCACCGAGTTTGTCTTCTATTATAGCTTGTCTTATTTTTTTCATCAAGTCTAATAAAAATTTAATATTATGCAACGTAGTGAGTCTCATTCCAAGTATTTCATTACATTTAAGCAAATGCCTTATATATGCCCTGGAAAAATTTTTACATGCATAACAGTCACATTCAGGGTCCAAGCTTGAATAATCCCTGGCATATAATGCATCCCTTACAATTATTCTTCCTCTGCTGGTTAATACTGTACCGTTTCTTCCAATACGGGTAGGAAATACGCAGTCGAACATGTCAATTCCTCTAATTACTCCTTCTATTAGATAATCAGGGCTTCCTACGCCCATAAGGTACCTTGGTTTATCTTCAGGCAAGACCGGTACCGTATATTCAAGTATTGCATACATTTCTTCGGCAGGTTCACCCACACTAAGCCCTCCTATAGCATAGCCCGGGAAACCAATTTCTATTAATTCGTATGCGCTCTTTTCCCTTAACTCCTTATATGTCCCTCCCTGCACTATTCCGAATAATGCCTGCTTTTCAGTATTTTTATGGGCAATCTTGCATCGTTTTGCCCAACGGGTAGTCCTCTCTACCGATTTTTTTACATAATCAAACTCGGCAGGATAGGGTACACATTCATCAAAGGACATAATAATATCAGAACCCAGTTCGTTTTGAATTTGTATGGATTTTTCAGGAGTAAAAAAATGTTTAGAACCGTCTATATGAGATCTGAAGGTTACTCCTTCTTCGTGGATATCCCTAAGGTTACTCAGGCTGAACACCTGGAACCCTCCTGAATCTGTCAATATGGGCCTATCCCAATTCATAAATTTATGTAGCCCTCCAGCTCCTTTTACAATATCAGGCCCAGGACGCATATATAAATGATAGGTATTGCTTAATATTATTTGAGCGCCGATATCTTTTAATTCGTCAGGAGACATTGTTTTAACTGATGCCTGGGTACCAACGGGCATAAATACAGGAGTATCAAAACACCCATGGGGTGTATGTACCCTTCCCAACCTGGCGCCTGTCTGTTTACACTTTTTTATCAGCTCATATTTTAAAGCAGCCATTACATCACCATTCTATTTTATTATAAACATTGCATCGCCAAAACTAAAAAATCTGTATTTTTCCCTTACTGCAATTCTGTAAGCCTCCATTATATTTTCCCTGCCTGCAAAAGCACTAACCAGCATTATTAACGTGGATTCAGGAAGATGGAAATTAGTAATTAAAGCATCAATAACCTTGAACTTATAGCCGGGGTATATAAAAATGTCTGTATACCCCTCTTTTGGTTTTACAAACCCGTTTTCATCTCCTACCGTTTCCAATACCCTGCTGCTTGTGGTGCCAACAGCAATAATCCTTCCGCCTGCTTTCTTGGTAGAATTGATTTTATCACATGCATCTTCATCAATACGAAAGTATTCCGAATGCATATGGTGTTCTTCAACATTCTCTACTTTAACAGGGCGGAAAGTTCCCAAACCTATATGCAGTGTAATAAAAGCAAACTCAATACCTTTTCGAAAAATAGTTTCCAATAATTCCTCTGTAAAATGAAGCCCTGCAGTAGGTGCAGCAGATGACCCCTTATTTTTTGAATAAACAGTCTGGTACCTTTCATAATCGCTGATACCCTTTGTAATATATGGAGGGAGAGGTATAACGCCTATTTTTTCAAGTATTTGCTCAAAGATTCCTTCATATTCAAACCTTACAAGCCTATTTCCATCCTTAACTATTTCAAGTATTTCGGCTTTCAGCAATCCATCTCCAAAAACAAATCTTGAGCCAGGTTTTGCTCTTTTACCTGGTTTTAAGATAACTTCCCATATTTTACCTTCTACATGGTTTAATAATACAAACTCGATTTTGCCTCCTGTGTCTTCCCTTCTTCCTAGTAACCTGGCAGGTATTACCCTCGTATCATTTAGTACAAGGCAATCTCCCTTGTCAAGGTAATTTACTATATCTTTAAATAGCTTATGTTCAATTTTCCCCGTTGTTTTATTCAAAATCATCAACCTTGACATACTTCTTTGGGCAGTCGGTTCTTGTGCAATAAGCTCTTCAGGAAGTTCATAATAAAAATCCTCTACCTTCATAATTTATTTTTGAGTTTATATTTAAAATTACTCTTTCCTCCTGTTCTATCCTATTTTATATAAACTCCCGGGAAATAATGGGACAATATTTCTTCATAGGTAAAACCTGCTTTTGCCATGCCTTTTGCTCCTTCTTGGCTCATACCTACAGCATGCCCATAACCTCTACCTATAAAAGTATACATTTCGGGCGTACTCGGAATCTCCACCTTTTTCCCTTCTGCTGCTAAAAGAAAAACATTTTTATTTGCTTCTATAGTACTTAGACCTCCACCTGTAATTACTTTTTTGCCCGCAAGTTGTGTTTTTATAGTATTCTTTTTAGTATCATCCAATACTGCTATATCTGCATCGGTAGTTATATAAAACCATTGGCTGGGTAAATCAAGCACCTCCCGGCACCTGGCTTTTTCAATCTTGTTTTCTCCTTTTGTTCCTGTTATTACCATCTCTATTGCTCTTCCAGCATCTGATGTTTTTGTAATTCTTATACCTAATATGTCCCCTGTATTATTTCCCCGTGATGTCATAATATTACTTATACTGGCAGCACTTAAATGTTTTTCCCAAGTGTAATTGGGAGAATTTCCTTCTTCGTACTTATCTTCCACGCTCTGCAGGTATGGAATATCGGAAGACCATACGTTTTTTACTGCTTCAGTCCTTCCCCCGCTTGAACTGAAATAAAAAACCTGGGCAATAGCACCATCATAGTATATTACTTTACCCTTAGTATCGTCAACTGCTTTATTTGTTGTTTCTTTTTCAAAATCAAAACCTTTATAAACTTGAGAAAACACTGTACTGCATAAATCAAAACCTAATTTTGAATATTTCCCAAGATTATTGTAAGCATAAGTCCGTGCAGCAACAGCTTGTGCCTTTAGAGCTTCAGGATGGGCATCCCATCCCATTTCACAAGGTACTACACCATATAAATAATGCTCAAGGGGAAGTACATTTATAACTGTCATATCGCTATTTTCCAAACGCCTTACTTCAAGAATTCCCCTATAATTTTTTCCATTAATATTAAATATATACGGGTTGTTATTATTCCCGGGACGTATTTGAAAATTTCCGTTATCATTGCAAAACACCCCAACAGTTTCATTAAAGCCTGATGTAACTACAATATTGTTTTTATTTGGGGTGACAACCACATAATCTCCATCTCCTAAATTTTTTCTAAGAGAATTATCTATATCCTTTTTAGCTGAGTTTTCATCAGTATAAAAGCCTGTCCAAATACACCATGTACCATTATTATATACAGGATAGGCATCTATTCCTTTTTTTCTGATTACCTGTACTTCCGTTATTACTCCATTATAATCCGGATAATTGCTACCAATTTTAACATGAAAGGGTCCTACTTTTTCCCCTTCAGTTATATTATCGTCACCATTATACTTATCAAATACATATTCTTGCAAAGTATTATTCTTACTTATAAAATAAGCATCTTTACGGACCATTAATTTAGTATTGTCTTTTATTTCTACTAATGTTGTAAATTTCCCATCTTTTTGGTAACCTATTTCTAGTCCCTTTTCAGCAAATATATTAAAAAAGGATACTTCAGTATTCAAGTTTCTAGACATGTCTCTGAAGAAAAGGCCTACCCTAACCTCCTTATCATCAGCTGCATAGGTTTTACTGCATACAAATATTATAATAAAAAACATCATTATCGCGGATATCGGAATTTTTATAAACTTTTGCATATCATCAACATCCTTTTCATTCGATTTCTATGATTCATTCGACAAAATAACTTAATTTTCCTCTTTAAGTTAAAAAAATTAATTATTTTGTAATAAAATTTATCTGGTTTTGAAAATTTTATTTGACAGGTAATACCTTTAAGTTGTAATATAAAATCAGCAAACAAAGATGCTAAAAAACACAAAAGGAAAAGAATTGTCGTGCCTTTAAATTCATAAAATATATATTATATAACAATAATATTGAAAGGGTGCATATTTATGAGAAAACCATTATTTACCGGTGCCGGTGTGGCAATCGTTACACCTTTCACTGATGACGGTGTAAACTTTGAAAAATTAGAAGAGTTGATTGAATTTCAGATTGGGCAGGGTATAGATTCAATAATTTCTTGTGGTACTACAGGAGAAGCATCTACAATGCCTGATGAAGAACATAAGGCAGTTATAAAATTTACAGTTCAAAAAGTCAGGGAAAGAGTCCCTGTCATTGCAGGTACCGGAAGCAATGATACACGCCATGCCATTGAGTTGAGCAAATATGCTGAAGAAGTAGGGGCAGACGGAATCTTAAGCGTAACTCCTTATTACAATAAAACTACACAAAAAGGCCTATATGAGCATTTTAAAGCCATTGCTGAAAGTATAAAAATACCGGTAATACTGTATAACGTTCCTTCAAGGACAAATCTAAATATCAATCCGGATACAATGAAAAAATTGTCGGAAATTGAAAACATTGTTGGAGTAAAAGAATGTAATCTGTCCCAGGTAGGAGATATTATTAATCTTTGCGGAGATGATTTTACAGTTTACTCAGGGGAAGACGGGCAGGTAGTACCTCTCTTAGCCTTAGGAGGGAAAGGTGTCATCTCTGTTATGGCAAATATTATACCAAAAGACACCCATGATATGGTTTGTAAGTTTTTAGAGGGAGATATTGAAGGCAGCCGTAAAATTCAACTTAAAACATTAGATTTAATTAAAGCATTATTTATAGAAGTAAATCCTATACCAATTAAAGCTGCCATGAATTTAATGGGTATGAATGTAGGAAAGTGCCGGATGCCTTTAGTAGACATGAGTGAGAAAAACTTGGAGATACTTAAAACTGAAATGGTTAAATATGGTTTACTGTAATCTTTAATATTTAAACTATAATGTAACAAGGAAGGATTGCAAATGATAAGAATAATATTAAGTGGATGCAACGGAAAAATGGGTCAGGTCATAACAAGGCTTTCAAATGAAAATCAGGATGTAAAAATAGTTGCAGGAATTGATATAAATGATTCAATAAAAAATGACTATCCTGTATTTAGGAGTGCTACAGAATGTAATGTAGAGGGAGATGTGATTATAGATTTCTCAAATCCGGAAGCTTTGGAGAACTTGTTGAAATTTGCAACAACAAAGAAAATACCACTGGTTTTAGCGACAACCGGCCTATCCGAATTACAAAAAAGCAAATTAAAAGAAGCCTCAAATGTGATACCAATATTTCAATCAGCCAATATGTCTTTGGGTGTTAACCTTTTAATTGATTTGGTTAAAAAGGCTGCAAAAGCGCTTGAAGGCTACTTTGACATCGAAATTATTGAAAAACATCATAACCAAAAGCTTGATGCACCAAGCGGGACAGCTCTTGCTATAGCTGATGCAATTAATGATACCCTGGAGCAAAAACAGGAATATATATATGACCGCCATGCCAGAAGGAAAAAAAGGAGTAAAACCGAAATAGGCATACATGCAGTACGGGGAGGTACAATTGTAGGGGAGCATTCGGTAATTTTTGCCGGCAATGATGAAATCGTTGAATTAAAACATACGGCAATGTCCAAAGAAATCTTTGGTATAGGAGCCATTAAAGCCGCAATATTTTTATATAATAAGGAACCGGGCATGTATAATATGAATGATTTAATCTTAATCTGAGTCATTCAGCAAAGAGTTATTCGTGGACGTCCCCTTTTACCTCTCCGTCTTCCTCCTTCTCATCATCATAACCATCATCATAATCATCATCTTCTTCGCCTTCTTCGCCTTCAATTTTATCTATCATATATTTTTTTAACTTAGGATATACGTAAAAATTGGTAATCAGGCCTATTGTGCTGACTGTAATAAACAGGAACAATACAATTCCTATAAAAGTGCTGAAATAAAAAGACAAAAGAATTAAAGCAACACACAGTAATAATATCCCCAAGTTGGGAAAAAATTTTGCCAGGGAAAAGATTAAAGCATTCCTGTAAAGTTGCCGTATAGTTAACTTAAAAGTAACAAGCATTGGGTAAATATACATATGCATTATTAAGTACATAATAAATGCAAATATTATAATTGTTCTGGCAAACATTATAAACATTGCTACAATGTTGTTATCTGTAATATATTTAAAATAAAAATTGATAACTATTCCAAATAAAATTAAAGCAAAAAAATCAATTATTGATATAATCATACTTTGCTTGAAATTCTTTAATGCATGTTCCTTAAAGTCCCACCATAAAAAAGCATGTTCTTCCCTTGAATAATTCCTAAGTATATAGGTGTAACCTGCCTGCGCAGGCCCTACTGTTATAAGGGGTATACATAGGACTATGCTGCCTAAGATAAACCTGGTTAAAAGGTCCATAGCCGGATCATCGGTAATTTGCCCCTGTATAACATACATGGATGCAAAAATAACAGCTAATACTGCCGGTAAATTAAATAAATTAAACATTAAGTTAATTTTTACCAAATTCCAGAACTTCCTTGAATATATTCCAAAAAACACCACTATAGGTGGCTTGGGTGGAGCGTCTTTTGGTATGCCCGGCCCGGGCTTGGTATAATCAAAAAATCCAAAAAAACCTGCCATTATTCATTTCCCCTTTTATTATAATAACTGCTTTTACCTAAAGCCTTATTCTTATTTTAACAACTCTTTGCTTTATATTCAACATAAATTTTGTTGATTTGCTTATCCCTCGTCGGATTAACAGGCTCTATAAGACTTTCCGCAATGTTACTTCCAGCATTTTCTTCAAAATTTGAAAATGCGCCCCCGAAGTATGAAAAAAGTATTGACACTGAATATATATCTTAGTATAATATGATTTGCAGGTTAAATACGCGGTCGTGGTGGAATTGGCATACACGTACGTTTGAGGGGCGTATGCGCGAGCATATGGGTTCAAGTCCCATCGACCGCACCAAAGAAAAACTACTGAGTATTCAGTAGTTTTTTTAGTAATATTTTTCAGGAGTGTATTCCCTATTCCATTCTTTATATATTCTTCAAGAATTTAAGTTTACTATAATCCTTTTCAAGCCGTTCCTTTAAAAACCTGTCTATAACACATCCTAATTCTTTTAAAACCATTGGTGCAAGTTCAAAATTAAACAGTTTATCCATACTTGAATGCACTATATGGCGCATTGCCCTGACAGTGCCGGAAGACACTTTGAATGCATAAGGATCTGTAGAAAAACAATTTTCATTGCTGCAAACAAATCCACACTTTTTAAAGCTGAATGATAAATCTTCTAACCCTTCATTTGAACAATTTATGCACCCTTTAACATACGGCGCATATCCAAGTATGCATAAATACCTTAATTCGAAAATCCTTGTAATCAATTCCGGAGGCCTATCGGTTTTTATTAAATAATACAATGTATTTAAAAATAATTTAAGTGTCCTACCGGCAGGTTGGCCTTCTTGTACTGTATCGTATATTAAATCAGCTATATGTGCTGCGTAAGTAAGCCTTATCAAATCATACCCTGCCTCTGAAAAAGATTCAATCACTTCACAACTATTAATTGTGTGGATATCACGTCCCTTAAACAATAGAAAACTACTATAGCACAAAAATTGGGTGCAGGCAGTAAACCTGCTTCTAAGCCTCCGTGCTCCTTTAGCCATTATAGACATTTTACCGTATTCTTTGGATAATATGGTTATTATTTTATCTGCCTCACCCGCATTGACCTCTTTGATTACTACTCCCTGTGTTTTAATATATCCCATTTTTGTATACCTGATCTACCATTCATAATACTTATAATTTGTTATTTCTATTTTATTTCTTGATTTTAATAATTATATTTTATTTCATATTTTTCCGCCCATTGCAATTTCACCCTTATTAGAGGAGCTTTCGTTAAATGAAGAGCCTTCTCTTTTTTCAATTTCTTTATAAACCATATAACTACCTATATTTCCTGTTTTCTGAAACAAATTCCACATAAATTCTTTCAACACCGTTATTCCCCCTATTCTTTTTTTAGAAAATTATTTTATACTGGTTCTATATTACTTAACTTCACTCGCACAACAAGCAACTTGTTGTCATATTATTATATTTCTCAAAATTACATTTTGTATACTAGCACTCTAAGGAGAATAATGCCTTATCATCAATTTTCAATATTCTATGGAATTACATTAAGCAAAAATCTTAAATAATCAATTATAACCAAGGGTTTTTAACACAAAGTCACTATTTCTCCAATCTTTTTTTACTTTAACCCATAATTGAAGAAAAACCCTCACTCCAAGAAATCGTTCAATTTCTTCCCTTGCAAGTGTTCCGGCTTTCTTTAGCATTTCCCCGTTTTTTCCTATTATTATGCCTTTATGAGATTCTTTTTCACAGTAAACATTTGCCTCAATGTCCAAAAGATTTTTCCCTTCTCTTTCTTTAAATAATACAATCTCTACTCCAATTCCGTGAGGTACCTCCTGTTTTAGAAACATAAGGAATTTTTCCCGTATAATTTCAGCTACAATAAATTTTTCCGGTTGGTCAGTTAATATGTCGTCAGGAAAATATTTGGGACCGGGCGGAAGGACTTTCATTATCTCTTCAAGTAAAATATCTACTCCTTCTCCTGACATCGCCGATATTGGAATTATACTATTAAAATTCATATACTGCTCATATGCTGGTATTAATGTTAATATATTTTCCTTTTTTACTATGTCTATTTTATTTATTATTAAAAAAACCGGCGTCCTGGTTTTTTTTAGCTGTTCCATAATTTCTATATCCCCTTTACCGGGACCAATACCTGTTCCTTCAGTCATAAACAAAATCACATCAACTTCATCAAGAGACTCTAATGCTACTTTAACCATATATTCACCCAGCTTATTTTTAGGTTTTACAATACCCGGTGTGTCGATAAACACCATTTGGCAATCACTATCTGTAACTATCGCCTTTACTGCGTTTCTTGTTGTCTGGTGTTTGTCTGACACTATCGAAATTTTTTCTCCAGCTATTCTATTGATTAAGGTTGATTTACCAACATTAGGCCTTCCCACAATAGATATAAATCCGGACTTAAATTTCATTTTCTATTTTACCCCCTGGAGTTTTGAAGCTTTTAAAGGCATAGGGCAATAATTCTCCCAGAGTATACACTTCAAATTCACCATTATTTCTACTGCATATTATTATAGTATTACAATCACCAAATTCAAGGAGTACCTGACGGCATATTCCGCAAGGGAATATTATTTCTTCCCCATCGCTTGATACAGCAAGGGCTTTAATTTTTACTTCCCCGTTTGACACCGCTTTAATAATTGCTGTTCTTTCAGCACAAATAGTTGCACCGTAAGAAGCATTTTCAATATTTACACCCGTATATATGTTATCATTTTCAGTTAAGACTGCAGCCCCGACTCTAAATTTTGAATAGGGGACATATGCTTTTGTTTTTTCTTCCATAGCTGTTCTTACCAACTCTTCTTTCCAGCCCAATCTTGTTCTTCTCCTTCCTATTCTTTTTTATTCTTCCGTTTTCAGTCCCATCTTTTCCAGTACTGCCTTTTGTTTATCCAACATTACTTTCTCATTTTCGTCATCCTGGTGATCATACCCCAAAAGATGAAAAACCCCATGAGTTGTTAGAAATGCCATTTCTCTTTCAAAAGAATGGCCATACTCTTCTGCCTGTTTACATGCCGTTTCCACAGATATTACAATATCACCCAGAAGAATAAGGTTTTTCTCCATATCTATATCCCCTAACTGGGATTTTATTTTTCCATCTTTCATTTCAACAATAGGAAATGAGAGTACATCTGTAGGTGAATCTATACTTCTTAGTTCATTATTTAATTCTTTAATTTTTTTATCATCTACAAGTAAAATACTTATTTCACACGGTTTTTGAAAATTTTCATTTTTTAAACAGATTTCTACCGCATTTATAATTATATTTTCAATTTCCTTTGTTACATCCAACTTATCTTGTATATTCCGTATTATAATTTCCATCACTTTCTAAATTACCCTCTCTTACATTAACATCGTTATTTACCTTTATAGCCACGCCTGCTTCCATATCTATATCTGTTTCTGAAAGCATATGTATATTATCTTCTAAAGCTTTACTTTTTATTTTAATATCAGGATACTGCTCTCTCGCATGGAAAAAACCGCTAAATACTCTCATAAAGCTATTAGCAATAATATCTAAGTCCTTCAACGTAAGTTCGCTCAAATCCAATTGTCCATCTTCCAATTTATCTTTGATAATTTTTCGTACAAGCCCTTCAATTTTACCTTCGGTCCTATCAAGCATAGATCTTACAGCAGCTTCCACTGAATCTGCCAGCATCACCACTGCTGCTTCCTTGGATAAGGGTTTAGGCCCCGGATATCTAAAACTATCTTCATTAACTGTCATCGACTGGTTATCTTTTTTTGCTTTGTGATAGAAATATGTTACCAGAGTTGAACCATGATGTTGTTCAATAATATCTCTAATTGCATAAGGCAATTTATACTTTTCAGCAAGTTTTACTCCATCCTGGGTATGAGAAATAATTACTAGTGCACTTAGACTAGGAGCCATTCTGTCATGGGGATTTTTAGACATCTGGTTCTCACCGAAAAAGTTCGGCCTTTTTAATTTCCCAATATCGTGATAATAAGCTCCTACTCTTGACAATAATGAATTTCCTCCTAATGCTTCTGTTGCTACTTCTGCAAGGTTTCCTACCATCAAACTATGATGATAAGTTCCCGGTGCCTCTATTAAAAGTCTCTTTAACAGGGTTTGGTTTGGGTTTGCCAGCTCCATTAATTTGAATGGAGTAATTAAATTAAACGTGCTTTCCCAAAAAGGCAACATGCCGATTGTCATAATTACTGATATTAAACCGTTGGTAAATACAGTAAGACTATCAGTTACGATAAATTTCAATTCATTTTTACTTATTAACCCCATACAGACCACAACGAGTATATTTGTCCCGGCAATCAGTAAACCTGTTGATGAAAGAGCACTTCTTTGGTTAACTTTAGACACAAAAAAAGCAGTAAAGGTCCCGCTTAGAAGAGACATATATAAAAAAGTCAAATCTTCTCTTGTCATAAAGGAAATTCCTATTGCCAGAATAAAGTTAACAACTATTGCAAGCTTCCGGTCAAGGAGAATTGTAATTAACATTGTTGCCATAGAAAATGGGATCAGTAAAGGAGAGTATATATATACAAACCTTGCTATAACCAAGGTCATTACTATTATCATACATAATACAATTACATCATTACGGTTTAAAAGTACCCTTCTGCAATAAAACTTCATATACAATAGCAAGAGCGTGGCCAATAAAAAAAGCATTACAAATATTCCTATGGCAAAAGCATAGTCTATGTTACCTGTTTCAACAAGATTCAGTTCTTTGAGCATCTGCATCTTATCCTCAGTTATAACATCACCTACGCTAACAATTCTCGAGCCCTTCTTGACAATTATTTTATTATTTTTAATTGCATTTTCATATGCTTCCTTTCTTTTTTCTTCTGTAAGTTCATTATCTATTTCACTATTAGGCCTTATAAGTCCTTTAAGCAAGTGTCCGCCAATATTTTTTAAATCCTGTTTTAATTCCTTTCCCTGCAATTCCTTTTGAACTATATCAATTTCTAAAGCCAAATTTTCACCTGTAACTTCTTTGGTCATAACTCTGCTGACCAATTCTCTTATATCCTTTTTAAAAGATATTAATTCCTCATCATCAACCTTAGCTATTAAGTAATATAACTGGTCCTCTGAAAAAGGAGCATTAAGATTAAGTTGTTCAATTTCTTTACTTAATATTTTTATAACGGAATCTTGTATGGCTTTTATTTCCTCGTCATAGTTTTTTAAGTTTTTTGTCAACCCCTTTTCCTGGATAGCTTTATTAATTTTTTTCCTGGCACTTTCTATGCTGAAAAAAAAATCATCAACACTATTCAAGACCTCAATAGGGACATTGTCCTTTCTAATAATTACTGAAGGTACAGTCTTTGCAATCTCTTCTGCCCTTTTTTCCGTCAATAGTGTATTTTCTATATTCCTGGGAGCAGTTATGTCATAGGGAGAAACCATTCCCAAATGAAGTTTATACCTTTTTGGAACAGCACCATTTAAAACTATTATAAAAGATATTACTAGGGTAAATACTCCTATTAAGGCACATTGAAAGGTTGAATTTTTTAAGTAATGTCCTATTCCTTTGTCTTTTATGCTTTTGAAAAACAGTTTATTCACCCCCCCTAGGATATCTCAAAAAACTTCCTTTTTTAACCATTCCTTAAATTATCATGTTTCTCATATGCCCTGATTATTTTCTGGACAAGTTCATGCCTTACAACATCCTTTTCAGTCAAAAACACAAATTCTATTCCTTTTATGTTTCTCAGAATTTTAATTACTTCCTTCAACCCTGATTTTTTATCTCCGGGAAGGTCAATTTGCGTTATATCGCCTGTTACTATTACTTTAGAACCGAAACCGATGCGTGTCAAAAACATTTTCATTTGTTCAGGAGTAGTATTCTGAGCTTCATCCAGTATTATAAAAGAATCGTCAAGCGTGCGTCCTCTCATGTAAGCCAGAGGAGCTACTTCGATCATGCCTTTTTCCAAATATTTCTGATAGTTTTCTATGCCCAATATTTCATATAATGCATCATATAACGGCCTTAAATAGGGATCTACCTTGTTTTGCAAATCACCAGGCAAAAACCCCAGTTTTTCGCCTGCCTCTACCGCAGGCCTGGTAAGAATAATTCTATTGACTTCCTTGTTTCTGAAAGCAGTCACAGCCATAGCTACAGCTAAATAAGTTTTACCTGTTCCTGCAGGGCCAATACCAAAAACAATTATATTTTCTTTTATGGCATTTACATATGCTTTTTGTCCATAGGTTTTTGCTTTTATTTGCTTACCTCTGGCAGTAACACAAATAGAATCGGATAAATCATCGTACCTGGTATCCAGCTGGCCGTCCTCTTCCAACTGCACAATGTAATTGACATTTTGCCGAGTAATAGTTTCTCCCTTCCCTGCAATATCAATTAACTGTTTAACAACCTTATCCGCTTTTTCAACCTTATCGGCAGGTCCCACAATTTTTATACCTTTGTCCCTGGATACTATTCTAATACCAAAAGCATCTTCGATTATCTTTATGTTTTCATCACAATTGCCAAATAAATTCATTGCAAATTCCAACCTGTCAACCTCAACAGCCTTTTCAACCTGTACTTCCAATCATTCTCCCCCAATCTCTTCTGTAATTCCTATATCTTCTATGCATTCGATAATAAC
Source organism: Bacillota bacterium (assembly GCA_013314855.1). Classification (NCBI taxonomy): domain Bacteria; kingdom Bacillati; phylum Bacillota; species Bacillota bacterium. Next base: position 14,141 of record JABUEW010000086.1, read on the forward strand.
ATTTGCCGTTATTAAACCCTCTTCACTTTGAGTATAATCGATAATTTGGTTAATTATTTTTGCATCATCCGGAATAATTTTCATAAGTTTTTTTAAGGCATTGTCTCTAGCAATAATTTTTGCTTCTTCTATACTCAACTCTTTTTCAACCAATTTATTTTCATAGTATTCTTCAATTACAAGCCAAAACGGTAATATAAAATTTTCTCCAACTTGTAATACTTTCTTTAATTCTACCTTATCATAGTTTTGAAAATCAATACCCTTATTTAACGGTAATTTAATTTTTTTATTAAATAATATTAACGTATAAACACTTTTCACATTTCCTGTCCTTATAGCTTCAATAGCTTTTATATTTGTTATACCGTTGCCTTCATACCATGTCCTCGCTTTTATTTCAGCTATAGAGTGTACAAGCCTTTTTTGCCCAGGTTCACGTTCATTTTCCATCACCCCCGACACCAATAATTGGCCTTTTACTATAGTGTCCCCTTCTTTTACTACTTCCCGTCCGTCCTTTACTATTATTGAATGAATTATCCCGTCTCTTTCTGCGACAATATTACAAGGTACATCTTTGGCTATTAACGAGGGAGGTTGTCTTCTCTCTTCTATAGATAATTTGGCCTTTGTTCCCCTTATCTCAAAACTAACCCAGCTTAATTCCTTTATTTGAAGTATCAAGGTTTTAGCAACCCTATCGGCATTAATCCTGTATTTTAAAACACCGGGTTTTACTCCAAGTACCGCAAGTTTTTGGAGTATATCTGCCGTCCTAATCTCCTTATTCCCTGATATTTCAACATCCCATATAAATGAAGCAAGTAAATTAAAAAGCACAAAAAACAAAACTATGCCAAACACAAAGGCCTTTCTCCGTTTATATCTGTTAAGAAAAAAGGGTAACCCTTTTTTCTTAATAATTCTTACCCTGCAGCGAGATTTCCTTGATATAGGCCTTAACATTTTAAAACCCTTGATACTTACTTTTAAAGTCATAGTCAAATCATTACGGCGCTGTATATCCCATAAAAACACCTGCCTGTGGGTACATATATTAATAAATCTTTCAAGAAAATAACCTTCAACTAATATAATAACATATCCCCGCAGATAATTCCATAATCTTAATAACAGCATTTTGTACCTCCAGGTTATTTTTATTCCATGAATTCTAAAGAACCGATCTTTCCCATTACAACTATATCTTCCGATGTTATTTCTCTTATTGTTAAACAGTCTCCCTGAATTTTTACCAAACCCTTAGCGGTATTTACCCTTATCCTTTCATTTCCATATTCAACTATACCTTTATAATTTTCAACCACTAAACTACTGTTACCAATCATTGTTATTTTAGGAACATCAAGTACCACTTCTTTCGGCAATTCCAGTACCTCAGCCAATTTTTCCTTGAAATCCATATTGACCTTATTCTTTTTTCGTCCCTGCTTTTTTTGTTTTTTTCTATTATCAGGCGACATATAAATTCCCCTTTAAATTAAAAAAATAAATAATTTATATCCTCTAACCCACATAAGTTAATTAAATTATCTAGTTTCGCCGGTTTTCTGCTCTAAACGCCTCAATATCGCCAAAAGAATATCCTTTCTCCCTGGCACCTTTGATTATCATATCAAGGGCATCGGCATTATCTTTTGAAACTGCATGTAAAAGCAATATAGCACCATTATGAAGATTATCCATTACAATTTTGTATGCATAATCTGCACCTCTTATTTTATCTCTATACCAATCATCATAAGCAAAACTCCAAAACATATTTTCATATCCAAGCTTGCTTGTTATTGCTAGTGTCCTTTCACTATATTCGCCTTTTGGAGGACGTAAAAAACGCATATTCTTGCCGAACTTTTCTCTAAAAGCTCTCTCAAGCCCGAGGACCTCTTCTTCTACTTTATCATCGGGAAGGGAAGGAAGGCTGGGATGATGGACTGTATGATTCCCCACGGTATGGCCTTCTTCTACCATCCTTCTTACTAAATCCTGGTGTTGGCTTAAATATGGACCTGTAATAAAAAATACGGCTTTAACCTTGTTTTCTTTCAGAACATCAAGAATTTTAGGTGTATACCCGTTTTCATAACCTTCATCAAAAGTTAAATAGATTTCCTTTTTAGAAGTATCTCCAAGGTAGAACCCATTATATTTTGCTAATAGTTCCGGGGCTCCAGGATCTGCATCGGGAATCCTGTTACCTGTTTTTCTGGAAATCCCCCAGCATAAAAGCTTATTATTATACCCACTTCCTTGTGATACTTGAATATATAAATCTTCATTACTAGAACTAATAGTATTAATATTATATTTTGAAGCCTGAAAATCATTTGTAAGTCTACCGCTTATTTCAACCCTTAAATCGATATCTTTAAAACTGGAATTATAAACTCTTCCCAGATCACTTAAGGAATATATGTCCTTTTTTCTTCCAGAAATAAAATAAGTTAATAGAGGTGTAACTATAATTGTAAACAGGATAAGTGACAAAAAAAACCTATTTCTTTTCATTTTATTTCCTGCACTCCTTATACTGTTCTATATAATATTCTATATAATAATTATATATACTTGGTAAACAAAAAATAACCAACTATTTAGGAGTTACAGGAGTTAAAAGGTTGGTCTTTATTACGGAACCATCATCCCTGATTTTTGGAATAAATACTTCATCTGATTTTTTAATAGTTACTTTTAAATATTCCTGAAGCTTTTCAATGACGCCGTTTATCATTTTTAAAGAATGCTCAAGCTGTTCTGGGTTTCCTATGGCTTTTATCGTAATAGGTGAAGTTATCTGCGTACCGTTTACCATTATATAAGGTAAAGCATCCCTTATTTCAGTCATGGCTACAATCCTTTCGTCATTTACCGATATTGCCTGAGCCCCTGCAGCTCTTAATTCATTTACAACAAGTAAGATATCACTATCTATTACTGTAAAAAAACTATCTTCAAGGGTTATAATGACTCCTTTTCCTTTAACATCCGTCATACCTGCAAATATCCTTACAGCATCCAATTCTTTCAGCAAATTTTTGTAAGCTTCGTCACTTCCCGCTTGAGCTGTTTCATATAATCTGACTTCCTCCTGCAATTTTTGCAGTTTGGTCCTCAGTTCGGTATTGCTTTTTTGAAGCTTAATAAGGTCTTCTTTTAACGTTTCTATTCTTCTGTTTTCATAGCTAGCAATACTTTCATTGTAATTAATGCTTTTATACTGCCATGCTACCATCATACCCAATATTAAACATATAATTGTAATAGCAAAATTCCTGCCAATATTTCTGCCCGTACTCATTTTTTTACCACCTCAAGCATAGAAATAACCCTCATTGGGTCTTTCCCATATTTAGGAACTAATACTTTGTTAGATTTATTTATTGAAATTTGAATTCCTTCCTTTCGTAATATAGCAATTCTTTCACATTCAATAAGGTTATTATATAATTGGTCCGGAGGTCCGATAACATTAATTATATACGGTACCGAATAGCGTTCCTTATTTATTCTAATGGTAGGACCTGCACAAACCTGTTCACTAATTGATACTATCCTTTCCCCATTTATTGATATTGCCTGAGCACCTGCTTTTTTAAGTTCATTAAGTATTATTCTTATATCTCCGTCATGTATTATTAGCTGGCTGGGTTTATCAGTTTTCCTTGCAGGGGCATCATCAAGTTTAATTATTAACCCGGGACCTTCAACATCGGTCAAACCTGCCATATGTTTTAACGTATTGAGGTTTTCCCATAAAGCTTTTAATTTTACATCATCGTTTATTTGAATATAGCTTTTTAGATATTCTTCTTTTCTCCTGTTATATTCTTCTATTTGTGCTTTTAGTTCTTCTTCGGTTTTCTTTTCTTGATCCAATTGGGTTATTAACCTTTCTGCATCTAAAACTGAAACTGCTTTTTCTTTTTTGGTATATAATGTACTTCTATATTGTAGTGCTATTATCAAACCTAAAAGGATATATATTAGAAAAAGCACAAAGTTACTCCCTTTTTTCATTTTTTATTACTCCTAATTTTTATCAATTTAGGAAGTATTTTTTATCTCACCCCGGCATAATACACTCCTATATCAATTTTACTTTTTATGTTCACATATTTCAAGGGTAAAATTAGGGAGGGTGTGTTTATTTTGTGATAATGTCACCTTGTTAATTATTTTGATAAAATGTCACTATGAAAGGTAAGGTGAATTATCTGATGTCACAAGAGCAACTAAAAAGGTATACTGTCATCGAGAAAACTATAG